>CAVDQR010000007.1:0-18883 GCA_963611065.1 Bacteroides ovatus | reverse complement strand
CGAGGGTTCAAATCCCTTCCCTTGCACCAATATCCACCTCCAGAGAGGCGGAATTTTGGAATCAATCCCCCTATCTTCCAAAATGGTTCTGACTCGATCGATTTCGTAATTTCATGCTCGCATAAGGAAATCTGTTGATCGAACTCCGATAACTATAGCTACAATAGATAGCTTTTTCAACGACATGGTCAATCTCTGCGTCGGGTAATGGGTCCTCATGGGGCCGGATGCTTGAGGTGCATCACCCTCAACGTCCCTTTACGGGATGTCCATCGTAATCGTTCCCTCGGGGGTCGCGATTACGATATGGATGCCGTTCATTCGGCGTCCGATGCTGATCGAAACGATCTAAACACCACCTACCGGGACGGTTCCCGACTTGCCGTGAGTGGAAGTCACGACTAGTACGGGACTCCCCGCCTTACGGCGGAATCCTGCAGAGCCGTCCCGAATATTATCATCTGATCGATGTCAGAGAGACAGGACGACGCCCGCGCATGTGATGATGAGCAGGATCCCGGCGACGAGCACCCAGAACCAATCCTTCTCCTTCACGAGGCAGAGGAACGTCGCGATGACGCCTGCGAACGGCGATGCGATGAGGACCAATACCCCGGCGTAGAGGATGGAATCCTCCCCTCCCGTCATCGTCACAGCGAGTCCTATGATTATCAGGACGAGCCCGAGTATGATCCCGGCGCGGAGTACCAGCGCGGTGAGCTTGTTGAGCGTCATCGCAGCACCCCCAGGGCCTGCAGGAGGACCAGCGTCGCCATGAGGAAGACGACCACGGAGAAGTATTTCCTGAGATGTCTGGCACTTATCCTGCGGGTGATGATCGTACCGATCACGGAACCTAGGAACGCGCCTATCGCCACGCCCGCGGCGTACTCGAGGAGCACCTGTCCTCCGAGGAAGTACGTTATCGCTCCGGAGAAGGCGGTGATGCCGATCATGTAGCTGCTCGTGGCGCTCGCGGCCTTCATGGGGACGTGCATGTACAGGTTCATCAGGGGGACCTTCACGAGCCCTCCTCCGACGCCCGTCATGGACGATATCATACCGGCCGCGGTGCACAGGGCCATCCCGCCCTTCACGTTCTGCACCTCGTAGTCCACGCATTCGCCGTGGGCCTCGTCCTCGTAACGGAACGCGAACCTGCCGTCCGCACCCTCCGCGGGAGGGACGACCTTCTCCTGGCTCCTGAACATGCGGTATCCGCTGATGTACACGATGATGGAGAAGATGACCATGAGGATCCATTCCTCGAGGTACGTCGCCACTATGGCGCCGATTATGGCACCCGTAGCGGTCGTGATCTCCAACAGGAGGCCGAGGCGGACGTTGGACAGGCCCTTGTCCACGAAGACCGTGGAGGCCCCGACCGATCCGGCGATGATCCCGATCAGGCTGATCGCCACCGCTTCCGTGGGGGCGAGACCGAAGACGAGCATGAGCACGGGGACGAAGATGATGCCTCCTCCGAGTCCGAAGAGGGCTCCCAGGATGCCTGCTCCCATGCCCATGACCAGAAGTCCGGTCAGAATGATCGGGTCCATTGTCCCCCCGCATCGGAATGCCGATAAAATAGTTGCCTGGCTTTTAGTTCGATTCGGATGCATCTTTGCTACCCGGAGGGGCGGAGATGTGCATTTTAGACGAGACTGTATAGACATACATTTTTGGAGCGTTTTCCTTTTAATACCTGCCCTTCGTGCCAATTTCCATGGACGAAAATAGTAGTCTGGACAGGTTCTTCGGAATCACTGCCAGAGGGTCCAATCTCAAGACCGAGGTGAAGGGAGGAATCCTTGTCTTCCTCGCCATGGTCTACATCATCGCAGTCAACTCGGGGATGATGACGGCGGCCGGGGTCGATCCGGACGCCGCATTCTCCGCGACCATCATCATGGCGGTCATCGGATCGCTCGCGATGGGTCTCTATGCGAGATACCCTGTGGCGATGGCCCCCGGTATGGGGATCAACGCCCTCGTCTGTTACACAGCCGTTCTCGGTATGGGATTCTCGTGGTCCGAGGCTCTCGTCGCCGTGTTCATCGCGGGTCTCGTCTTCTTCATCGTGACCGTCACCGGGGTCAGGCAGAAGCTCCTCGACAAGATCCCCTACGGCCTCAAGGCCGGGATCGTCGCCGGTATCGGATGTTTCATCGCATTCATCGGACTCCAGGGCGCTCAGATCATCGTAGACAACCGCTCCACACTCGTGGGCATCGGGGACCTGGCCGAACCCGTCGTTCTGCTCGGTATCTTCTGTATCGTCATCACGGTGTTCCTCGTGGCCCGCAAGGTCAATGCAGGGATCCTCATCGGGATGATCGCCACCGCCATCATCGGAATGGCCGCCGGTCTCATCGACATCCCCTCGTCGATCTTCGCCACTCCCGCAGCTCCCCCCGTGGGAGAGTTCCTGAACGGACTCTCGTCCAACCTCCTGAGCATCGACTTCCTGATGGTCGTCGTCGCTCTCGCGTTCGTCGAGTTCTTCGACGGATCCGGGACCCTTATCGCCATCGGGAAGCGCGCCGGATTCACCGACGAGGAAGGGAACGTCACCTGCGAGAAGGCGCTGAGCGTCGACGCGGGATTCGCCTCCCTCTCCGGAGTCATCGGATGCACGCCCGCCACCGCCTTCGCGGAGTCCGCGGTCGGTATCGAGGCCGGAGCGAGGACCGGACTGGTCCCCGTGATCGTAGCCATCCTGTTCGCGGCGTGCCTGTTCATCGCCCCGCTGTTCGGAGTGATCACATCGAGCTGCACCGTCGGTGCGATGTGTCTCGTCGGATTCGCCATGGCGATGGAGCTCAAGCAAGTCGATTGGGACGACATGCCCCTCGTCATGGGTGTCATCACGACCATCCTGATGATGGTGCTCACCTACTCCATCACGGACGGATTCGCGCTCGGAGTGATCGTATACTGCCTCGGAATGATCGGGTCCAGGAGGGCCAAGGAGGTCAGTCCGATCATGTACGGTCTCGCCGTGATCTTCGCAATCTATCTGTTGGCGTACGCCATACAGTTCTCCTGAGGAAACTAAATGGCAGTGATACTGGCGAGATATTCGGAGATCGGGCTCAAGAGCACCCCCGTCAGGAGGAGGTTCGAGAACCAGCTCCGCGAGAACGCGGTCTCCATGCTGATGGAGGACGGGGTCGAGGCGATAGTGAACCGGCAGGGCGCCAGGTTCTACATCGAGACCGAGGATGCGGACAGGGCGGTCGCTTCGCTCAGGAAGGTCTTCGGCATCGCATCCCTGTCCATCGTCGAGGAGACCACCTCCAGGATGGAGGACATATGCGCCCTCGCGGCCGAGTACTCGCTGTCCCGTCTCTCAGAGGGGCAGTCCTTCGCCGTGAAGGCCCGCAGGGAGGGATCCCAGGGCTACACGAGCATGGACGTCGGGAGGGAGGCGGGATCCGCCATATTCATCGCCAACGAGTCCAAAGGGGTCAAGGTCGACCTGACCGACCCCGAGGTCACGTTCTACGTGGAAGTGAGGGACAACAAGGCGTACGTGTTCGGCGACATCATCCGCTGCCACGCCGGCCTCCCGGTCGGCAGCCAGGGCAAGGTCCTGGCGGTGGCCGACGATGTGCGCGGGATCGTCTCCGCTTGGCTGATGATGAAGCGCGGATGCAGGGTCATAATCTCCGGATCCGCGGATTGGTCGGTATTGAAGCAGTACGACCCCCTCCTGAAGGAGGGCACGACGCACAAGCAGGCCCTGGGATACGTTCTCGGGACGTGCTTGGACAACCTCGACTCCGTCGACGTGTCCTCGTACCCGCTCCCCGTCTTCTTCCCCACCGTCGGGATGGGCGACGAGGAGGTCGCGGATATCTACCAAACGATCAAACAGGGCCTCTGAGCCCTTTCTCAAAGCCCGTTCCGGTCTCCGGACGGGCGTTCTCTCGAAATTCGGAATATAGAATGATCCGCCCCGGAGGGCGGGTAAGAGGTTTAGAAGGGAGGGATCACTTGATCCTTCTCTGGTTGGCACGGACGGAAGGCCTGGCCTTCTCGGCTCCCTTGCCGGTGTGCCTCATACCGCGGCCCTTCTGGCCGGCAGAGGTCTTTCCGCGGTAGACGCGGTTCTTCTGGTTGCCTTCGCAGATCCAGTTGATCTTCGGGTCCGCCTTGATGACGGGGTGCGCGGGGTCCACGAGGATGACCTCGTACCACTCCTGCTGACCGTCGGCACCGACCCAGTAAGAGTTCAGCACCTCGAGGTTGGGGTAGCGCTTGGCGGTCCTCTCCTCGGCCATCCTCTGGAGGGATTTGCCGACGGTGATCTGGTTGATTCCCTTCCTCTTGGCCCTGCGTCCTGTGACGATGGCCCTCTTCTGGAAGGATCCCTTCCTGACCCTTGCCCTGACGACTACGTATCCCTGCTTGGCCTTGTATCCGAGAGCCCTTGCCCTGTCGAGCCTGGTCGGGCGCTCGATGCGGAGGAAGTTCTCCTCTTTGCGCCACTGGATCCTGCGCTCGTAGTTCAGGGCCTTGACGTAGGACTTCTCGGGTGTGTCCCAGGCCTTGCCGATGTAGTAGTACATGCTCTTCCCGTTGACCGGGCGTGTCTCCTGTTCCTGAGTTTCGTCGCTCATTGGAATCACCTTTACGGATTCACCGTCAAACGGCACATCTCCGTTCGCGGAGCTAAGCGCTCCACGGCTGTGGGAAGTCGGTGCCATATAAATACTCTATTCGCGGAGGATGACCGGGATTACTCGCATTACTAGCATTACAAAGATTACAACTAACTAGTTATATTCTGGAACGCGATACCTAAGCATCGGTGATCTGAGTGACACCGAGACAGGAAAGATGGAAGGAGGGCGATGCCGGGAGACGGTATCGCGAGAACAGATTGAGGACACTGAAGGAGACGATGGTCCGGCTCGATACCGAGATCCCTTCGGAGTGCCCCGACTGCGGGTGCACGAGCATCGTCCACTACGGGAGGACCGCCAAGGGGACCGAACGGTACCGCTGCAAGGAATGCAGGAGGACGTTCACGCCCATGAGGCTGATGTCGAGGTCGCAGGTGCCGGAGGAGAAGTGGATGGCCTTCGCCGAGTGCTACGTCGACGGGATCAGCGTTAGATCCGCCGCGATCAAGTGCGGCATATCCAACGCCACGGCGCACAGGATGAAGTGCAGGCTGGAGGAGGTGGAGGCGATCCTGGCGGACGGGCCGGTCACGGCCCCCGACGCGGATTGCGAGATCCTGGAGGTCAGCCTCCGCGCGGACTGCATGATGTCATGCGTCCGAGGGTGCAACGAATGGGGGATGCCTCCGGGCGTCCCCCTCGGTACTCGTCGTACTTCTTGTTGCATCCCCTGACGACGGACGCGGGATACTTCTCGGCGTTCTTGGCGAGCTTCCTCGCCAGGGATTCGCTGAGATCTATCCCGTTCATCTGGGCGAAGCGGACAACGAAGTACAGGGTGTCCGAGAGCTCGTCGACGATGTCCTCGCGCTTCGGTCCGGACATGAGCTCTTCGACCTGTTCGGGGGTCTTGAAGCGCATGTGCTCCAGCAGTTCGGATCCCTCGGTGACGATCCCGATGGCGAGGTCCTTGCTGTTGTGGTACTGGTCCCAATCGCGCTCGGAGCAGAATTCCGCTATCATCGCCTTCAGCTCGTCGATGGTCGTCGTTGCGTCTGACATGTCCGTCGGATGAAGGGCGAGGAGCGATTTGAAGGTTGAGCGGAATCAGAGGAAGGCAGTTTGTATAACTCGGAAAGCATACAACCGCGTTGTATAACTCGGAAAGCATACAAATTCCGGTAGCCAGATGTTTTTACTCAACGGCGTTAATGGGGTAAAAAGCAGGAATTCGACGGACTTCGAACATAATCCGATCGGAAGAAATCGTCCAGGCTCCTCATCTTGGGCTTGGGCTTCGCCGGTGCGGGAGGCTCCTTGTCGGCCTTCCCGGGACGCGATTCGAACATCCCGCCGTCCAGAAGGGTGGCCTGCTGACTCCCCTTCAGGAGGTCCTTCTCGCTCCATCCGAACACATCGGTGACCATGCCGGCCATCTTCGAGAGGCGCTCGGCGTAGTAGCGGTAGTCGGCCTTCCCTTCGAAGGGCTTCCCGCTGACCCAAGGCTCCACCTTCATGGGCGCCGACCTGGCGTCGGTGACGATCCAGGAGACCTTCATCCCGGGGATGAAGTCGTAGCCCATGTCCATGAGCTTCTTCGCCGCCTGGACATTGGCCATCCTGTCCGGGTTCTCGTAGGCGTCCATGCCCTTGCACGTCTTGGAGATGACCAGCTCGGCGTTGTCCACGCGACCCGCCAGGGTGTCCTGGATGGTCTTCCTGGCCAGCGCGAGGGCGTCGTCGTTCCTCTCATCCAGGATGCAGGCGAACATCTCGGTCTGGAGCTTGTTCTGCAGGTCGAACGAATCGGTCCTCCTGGACTCGTATCCGCGGACCAGCAGCTCCTCCTGCCTGGTCGGCCAGACGATCCTGCCGACGTACCTCTTCTTCTTCCCGTGGGTGAACAGGGGCTCGAGGATCTTCTCGAACTCCAGGGTCCCTCCGTCGCGGGAGTACCTGTCGGCCATCTCGGTGCCGAACTCCACCGATTCCTCCAGCGTGCTCCCCGGAGATTGGACGAAGACCGAATCCGTGTCCGAATACACCACGTTGTGGCCCTCGGACTGCAGCTCGCCGATGATCCCCTTGACGTTCGCCCTGGCGAACGATGTGATCGCGGCGCCGATGCTCTTGTCGGTGAACCTGTAGAACGACGAGGCGAACACGCCGTAGAAGGTGTTCATCAGCACCTTCACGGCGGCCTGCAGACCGTCGAGGTAGTGCTTCTCGTGCTCGTCGGAGGACTGCTTCATCCTCTTCTTGATCGAATCCCTCTGGTCCATCAGACCCTGCAGGATCATGGGAAGCAGTCCGAGACGCACATCCTTCGAGACGAACGCCGTCCCCGAAGGCGCGACGATGGCGCCGTCCGGAGACAGGGTGGTGAAGCAGATGTTCTTCGCGATGATCGTCGACGGGTACATCGACTTGAAATCCAGGACGCAGACCCAATGGTACAGGCCCGGCTTGATGTCGTGCACGTACCCTCCCTCGATCTGGTCGTCGTCCCTCGTGCGCCTCCCCATCTGGGGGACGGCGACGTTCGCGCGGTCGGCCGCACGGATCAGCAGGGAATCCGCCAGCTGCGACGATCCCGAGGTGAGCACATCCTCTATGGACAGCTTCGACACGGCGGCGAGGTCCATCCCCTTCCTGAGGGTGTCCACCTCCAGCAGGATGCGCAATGCGAGCTCGGCGTCCTTGGTGCAGTATTTCAGGACCTTCTCGCGGTTGTTCTTCCACTCGTCGTCCATGTGGCGCGGGTCCACATCGAGCTTGGATTCCCCCAGAAGCTCCAACGAGACCGCGTTCAGGGTCTCCTGCTTCGGACGCAGCTCCCTGCGGGCGGCCCACCATGCGTCGCATATCAGCCTGCCCTTGACCCTCCAGAAGCGCTCGCTGCGGAGCTTCGGCTGTCCGCCGTCCCTCCCCCAGGGCAGCGCATCCTTCATGCGGTTCGCTTTCGCCCTCTCCTCGATCTTCCTGATGTCGTAGTTGTCGATGTTGTACCCGGTGATGACGTCGGGATCCTCTTTGCGGATCAGGTCCGAGAACGATTGGATGATGTCCTTCTCCGTCCCGAATATGGGGTCGCATTCGCGGATGGAGCCCTTCTCCCAAACGGTGGCGCAGATGCAGTAGATGAATTCGTGCTCGATGCTGTTCTCTATGTCGAAGGACAGCACCTTGAGTCCCGGATCGAACGGGTCGACGTTCTCGAAGGAATCCAACTCGATGGTCAGGTCGGTCAGGTATCCCTTGTCGACCGGCTCGCCGGTCACGCGGACGCACGCGCCCATGTCCATGTCGTAGACGTAGCGGTGGTTGTACGGGATGTCGGCCGCCAGGGCCTCCACGCCGTTGTTCCTGAGCTTGTTCCTGAAGTCGGAGACCTTCCAGGGGCTCTTTATCGTGATCCTCAGCGCATCGACGGTGCGGCCGCGGTAGAGCAGGTTCTTGTGCTCCAGGGAGACCACTTCGGGATCCTCCGAGAACTGCTGCTCCAGCTTCTGCGGGACCTCGACGCCGTAGAGGTAGGGTTTGAAACCGCGGACCAGGGCCGTGACGGACCTGCCGTCCCGGGCCTTGCCGTACAGTTCGATGACCGGTTCATCGCCGTCCGTCGTGTACGACGTGCTGATTATCCTGATGTCCGCGGTTTCCATGGGATCACTTGTTGGCGACGATCCTGATGACATCGCCGTCCTGGAGCTCGTAGTCGGCTCCGACGGTCCTCTTGGTCTTGGCGTTGACCGCGCGGATGAACTTGTCCCCCAGGTCGGTGTGCACGCGGTACGCCAGGTCCCTGGCGGTGCTGCCCCTCGGTACGAGGAAGGCATCCGGAAGGACCCTTCCGAAGTGGTCGGTGAACTTCGTCTCGTCCTCGACGGGATAGACGCAGATGAGGTCGAGCATGTTGAACGCCGCGTCCTCGATGCATTTCTGGACGCCGGTCCCGCCGATGCGGGCCATGTTCTCGTTCATGTAGTCCAGGGCCTTCTTCTGTCCCTCGGACACCTTCGCCCCTTCCTTGATCCTGAATCCCGCGTCGCCGGGGGTGTACTCGACGAGTCCGGCGGCGGCCGCCTTCTTGAGGGCCAGCTCGGTCTCGGCCATGGTGGCGACGCAGTGCGGGTTGATCGATCTGATCCTCTCGAAGTTCGCGTCCGTGGCGATGTCCGCCTTGTTCATGGCGGCGATCATCGGTTTCGATCTCTCGCGTATCGCTCCGCAGAGCTTCAGGAGCAGGTCGTCGTCCCATTTGGTGGGGTCGTCGGGCAGGGGCACCTCGCGGAGCGCCTCCTTGATCTGCGCCTCCGACACCTTCAGCCCCTGGAGCCTCTCCGCCAGGATGGTCTCGGGCTTCGAGCCCTGCATCTTGGCCTGCCTGGCTATCTTGGAGAACCCGTTCTTGATGATCTCGCGCATCCAGCACTCGATCTCGGTCCTGAGGAACAGGATGTCCTCGGCGGGGTCGTGGGAGCCCGTCTCGACGGAGTTCCCCTCGATATCGGTGGATCCGCTGGCGTCCACGACGTTGATGAGCGCATCGGCCTGCCTGAGGTCGTCCAGGAACTTGTTCCCCAGACCCTTCCCCTGCCACGCGTCCGGGACCAGCCCGGCCACGTCCAGGAGCTCCACGGGGACCATCCTGGTGCCGTCCACGCACAGCGAGTTGTGAGGCGTGCACTTGACGCCCAGCTCCTTGCACGGGCAGGGCGTGCGCACGTACGCTATACCCTTGTTGGGTTCGATGGTGGTGAAGGGATAGTTCGCTATCTCCACAGGGGCCATGGTGGCCGCTCCGAAGAATGTCGACTTGCCGACGTTCGGCTTCCCTACGATTCCAATCTGCATGTGATCGCAGGGGAGATGGGCTACTGCCGTTAAATGATATCGTGTAAGGTGCCAGCATCATCCGTCCAGGTCGCACAGGACGCGGTCCAGCAGGTCCTCGAGGGTCTTCCTCTCCTGTTCCGTCAGCGCCCTGAACAGTTCGGAGTTCCTCTCCTCGCCCATCTCGTAGAGCTTGGATACCGTGTCCTCTCCGGAATCGGAGAGGGACAGGGTCTTCACCCTGGCGTCGTCGTTCGTTCCGAATACGACCAATCCCTTCTCACCGAGCCTGTCGGCGATGCCGCATGCGGCCTGATGGGACACGCCCATCACGACGGTCAGGTCCTTGACGCTGCAGCCGGGGTGGTCGCCTATGAAGAACAGGGCATCGGTCTGATTGGATGTTATTCCCAGGGACGATGCGTTCCTGTCCCTGGTCCTCTTGATCTCCTTCCCGGTGCGACGGATCTTGCGGGCGAGTTCGAGGACATCGGTGGCCATTGGCGGATCCCTCTCTGGAGATCGAATCCAGGTTCTTCCCGGGGACGAGCTTGGATGTCAGGGCGGAGAAGTGCCTCATGTACCATCTCGCCACCATCCCGGTGAGGATGCAGCACATGACCGTTCCTTCCCTCACGCCTCCGAGGGTCCCCAATCCGACGATCCCGATGACCGCGGCGATGATGACCATGGTGGTGTCGGATGTCACGCGGACCTTGCCGTAGTTCCTCTTGACGCGGAGGGTCAGCGCATAGGCGAATCCGTCCCCCGGGACCATGACGACGTCGGCGACGATCTGCAGATAGACTCCGAACGCGAGGATGACGATCCCCACGAGGACCGAGGCGACCTGGACGATGTAGTCGGTCGGGACGAATCCGGAGAAGAGCATCATCGAGAGGTCGATGAGGTATCCGAATGCGAACGAGACGACCACCTCCAGCAGGATGTTGATCTTCGCGGTGCGGTCCATCTTGGATTTGTCCGTCAATATGTACTGCAGGGTGACCAGCAGCAGGCTGAACGCGATGGTGAAGTTCCCGAGGGTGTACTGCGGGAACACCAGTGCCAGGCTGTACGGGATGGACGTGATCGGGGATGTCCCGAGCGAGGCTTTCGTGATGAAGCCCACTGCCATAGATATGCAGAACAATCCCATCGCGAAGACGGCGTACCGTCTGCCCAAGCCCGATTCCATGGGGCGAACTACAACATGTTGTATTTCAATCCATCGAACGTACTCCGACGGATGGATCAGTTCCTCATCGAGAACACGGCGTCGGCGATCTCGCCGATCTCGGCCGGGCGGAGGTCCTCCACGCGCTCGTCCCTGTACGGGATGCCTTCCGACGAGGACACCAGGCCGGTGCTCTTCAGGGAGGTGCCGATCTTCTTCCTGCGGTGGTTGAAGCACGCCTCGGTCACCTTGAAGAAGGTCTCCTCGTCGAGCACCTCGAACGGTGCGGGCCTGGGGGTGATCTTCACCACGGCGGAGTCGACCTTCGGCCTGGGGTCGAACCTCGAAGCCGGGACGGGCTCCATGATCTCGCAGTCGGCGCGGTAGAACAGGTTGACCGTCAGCCTCGAATAATCCGGGCTCCCGACGTCGGCGACCATGCGGTCGGCGAACTCCTTCTGCACCATGACCACGGCGGTCCTGAACGGCTGCCTCAGGAGCTTGAAGATGATCGGGGTGGAGACGCTGTACGGGAGGTTGCTCACGAACACGTCGAACTCCGGGAAGGGCACCTTGACGGCGTCCCCCTCGATGAGATCCAACCTGTCGCCGTATGTCGAGCGGATGTGCTCCGCGAGCTTGACGTCGAGCTCGATGCAGGTGAGCCTGTCGCCCATCGACACCAACCTCTCGGTCAGAATGCCGAATCCGGGCCCCACTTCCAGGACCCTGTCGGAATCAGTGATGCCGGCGTAGCCGACGATGCGGTCGGCCACGCGGTCATCGATGAGAAAATTCTGTCCCTTGCTCCGCTTCGGCACCACGCCGGCGGAGTTCATGAGCTCTCTTGCGCTGCTCATCTCGAGACGAAGATGTAGCGTTTCCTGTCGGGGTCGGAGATCTCGAGGACGATCCTGTCGGTGATGAACTTCTCGGGGGTCTTGATCCCGGTGCGCTCGCTCAGGTCGGCGAAGTCCTTGAAGTTGCCCTTCTTCCTCTCCTCGAGGATGGCGTTCATGGACTTCTTCCCGAGTCCCGGGAGCTCCTCCAGCATGTGCTTGCGGAGGCTGATCCCCTCGGCCTCGTTGAAGAACCTGATGAACCTGGTCTGGTTGGCCTTGACGATGGCGTCTACGGCGTACTCCAGCTCGGTCTGCGCGTTGTTGGTCAGATCGTTGAACCCGATGCGCCTCTTGACATGGTCCACCACGTCCCTCTTGACGTCCGCGGTGTCCTTGCCGATGTAGGTCCTGGTCCCGATCTCGACCTGTGCGCCCGCTTTCGGGACGAGCTCGAAGAGCTTGAACTCCTCGTCTCCGACTGCATAGATCAACGGCTCGCGCTTCCCGAAGTTCCCTCCGGTCGCGCCCGTGGGCAGCCAATCCAGAATGTAGGCGTACTCTTCCATACGATCCCTCAGTAGTTGTTGCGGACGATCTCGAGGATGCTCTCGATCTGCTCCGGCTCGAGCGTGACCCTCTCCTTGGAGAAGATGGCGCGCACGTCCTCCGGATATTCGGGAAGGAGGTCCGCGATCTTGACCGCCACGGGCTCCGTGACGAAGTCGAACCCGCTGACTGCGGCGATGATCGCGTCGGCCTTCTCCTTGGAAATCGAGCACGTCTTCTGAGCATGGTCGAGGGCGGCCCTCTGCGAAGCGAGCATGTTCTCGACTCCGCCCCTGGCCTCGACTTCGGCCTCGAGGAGCTCTTTGACCTCCGCTACGCTGACGTACCTCTGTTCCATCCGAATCTCACTCCACGGTCCTGACGAGGTGCTCGGGGCGGGCGACGACGGTCTTCGTCTTGTTTCCGTCCTTGACGCTGACCTCGTAGGCTTCTCCCCTGGAGTCGATGACGACGCCGGTGAGGCCGTGGAACCTGGAGAAGGGCATGCCCTTGTGGACGCTGGGGTCGATGATGATGTTGACCTTGTCTCCGGGTTCGAAAGTCTGGAGTCCCTTGGTGATCGGGGACAGGCCGCGTGCCCTCGGCTTCTTCCTCAGAAGGTTGCGGGTTTTTGTCCTTGTTCCTCTGGATGCCTGCATTGTGAATCCCTCATGGTTCGTGATAGTCAATCGCCAATACGTCGAGGGCGACGACGACGCACTGCGTCCCCAGCCTCTCGGAGAAGTTGGGTTGCGTACGGCCGTCGTCCCCGGACACGAACTCCTTCACGTAGGTCCCGGAATCGGTCTCGAGTTCGAGGTCGAATCCGTCCTCGTCGAAGGAATCCGCCGTCACCCAGTGGATCCTCCTGTGTCTCACCAGGTCGGCTCTTCTGTGCTCGACGCGGCGTGGAGTCCTCTGATCTATATCGGCGTCCTTGAACGATAAGGCCACGTCAACTACTGTCTCTTTATTAACTTTGCCGTCGGGCTTCACGCGCACGCGATAAACCTTGTCGGATGCCGCGCCCTTGTATCTCTCGACCGCTTCCCTCTGCACGAAGTGCAATGAATTGAATGCCGCGAGGCCGCCTTCGCTGGACAGCTTCTCGAGCTCGTCCAGGTCGATGAACCTCTTCTTGGGCTGGCTGATCTCCAGCACGAACGGTCTCCCGTCCCCGAGCATGCGGGCGTCGATGTCCTCCCTGCCCATGCCGTGGAAGAAGTGCTCCTTCCCCTCGGCCATCTCCAGGGCGATGTCGCCGATGATCTCCTGCACCGACGTCTCGTACATCTTCCCCTTGCCGTGGCAGTGCGGGCATCCCTTGCCGTGGCACTCCCTGCAGGGCCAGATGGTCTGGGGGATCTCGCGGCTGAACTTGTTGTAGCGCCCGCCGATGAACAGCGGCGCGATGTCCAGGACGACCTCTCCGAAGCGGGTGTCCACGAGGGCGACGACCTGGGGGTTCTTGAACTCCACCGGGCGGTGGATCATGGGCAGTGCCAGCTTGCCGATCTCGCGGTTCAGTTCCGCTTTGATGGCCTCGGCGTTCTCCAGCCCGTGCTTCTCCCAGAGGGCCTTCTCGTTCTCGGCGATGGAGGGCTCCACCTTCGTCCCGATGAGGAAGTTCTCCGACTCGACGTCGTTGATCGCCTCCGCCGCCAGCTCCGCGAACCTGGGCATGAGGTCGAACAGCCCCTCGCAGAGGCTGCACATCTCCGGCGCCGGCACGGCGTCCCCGGATTCCTCCAATGCCTCGCGTATCATGCGGCCGCGGAGGTCGTTGGTCATCCCGGTCCCGATCTTCCCGAACATGCGTCCGAGGCAGCGGTCGCAGAGTCCCTCGCAGGCGAGGGCGCGGCCCTTCTCGATATTCTCGGCTATCCAGTCCTCCATGGTCATCCCTCAGAGGTCGAAGCCCATCTCCGCGATCCTGAGGCGCGGACGCTGGCTCTCCAGATAGTGGTAGACGGTGGCGTGCTCGCTCCCCTGGAGGATGAGCTCCACCGCGTGCTTCGCGACGGGCAGGCTGATGGAGTTCCCGATGAGCCCCACCGTGTTGCCGTAGATCACCATGTCGCATCCGGTGAGGTCCTCGATGATGCGGCGGGTCTTCCCGTCCTTCCCGATGAGCCTCCCGCGGATCCTGTTCATCTGATTGGACCTCTCCCCGACGAACTCCTTCAGATCGACCACTTCGAGGTACTCGTCGTCCTCGAAGAGCCTCATGGCCTTGTCCGGGTTGAACCCCCTTCCGACGGCCTTGATGACGTCCATGAGCTGCAGCGCCTTGAGCGGGTCCTCCAGCTCCACGTCGTCGTGGATTACGATCTCCCCTTCCTCCGTGTCGATGTCGATCTTGATGCCGGAGATTTCCTGGAGGGTGTTCTTGACCTCCCCCTTCTTGCCGATGAGCGTCCCGACCCTGTCGGCGGGCACCCTGATGGATCTCATTCCTCTTCCTCCTCGTCGTCATCGTCCTTCCCGTTGACGGTCTCCTCGAAAACGACCGAATCCTCGATGACGTCCGCGCCCCTCTTCCTGAAGAACGCGTTTATGTTGCGGATGTCCCTCTCCAGAAGGTCCTTCGCGTTGTAGTTGTCGGTGGTCATGGCCTGGCCGACGTCTATCATGATGGGCTGCCCGTCCTGCATGAGTATGTTGTACTCGCTGAGGTCCCCGTGGACCAGGTGCGCGTCCTTCCATCCGTCGATGATGAAGGATATCACCTCGTCGTAAGTCTCCGTGGGGTCCTCGAGGACGACGTCCCTGAGCTGGGGCGCGGGTCCGTTCTCGTCGCCTATGAACTCCATCAGCAGGCAGTTCTGCTGGAACGTGATGGGCTCCGGCACGGGTATGCCTGCCTCGGCGTACCTGGCGAGGTTCTTGAACTCCTTGTTGACCCAGGTGTAGATCATGCGCCACCTGTTTCCGGTGACGCCCCTGAACCTGGGGTCCCCCTCGATGTATTTCGCCACCCTCTTGAAGGTGGACGTGGAGGTCCTGAAGATCTTCAGGGCCATCCCGTCGCCGTCCTCGTCGGTGGCGTAGAAGACGTTGCCCTCCTTCCCGGTCGATATGGGATAGTGGACGACGTCGATGTAGCCCGACGTCATGAGGTCGTAGATCGTCAGCAGGGTCTTCCTGTCGAAGACCTCCGCATCGGTCTGGCGCTCGTCGCCGGTCTTATTGGTCTTCAGGGCGTCCACATGCCTCTCGAGGTACGCGTACGCCTCCTCGTAGGAGGTCATGGGGCTTCAGAAGATGTCCAGGTTCTTGGGAACCTTGCCCCTCTTGCTCAGGTTGACGGCCTGCGTGCGGGTGTATCTGAAGCGGACGTCGCATTTGTCCGGCTGGAAGTCCCAGACGGAGACGATCAGGAGGTCGCCCTCCCTTATCCACATCCTCTTCTTGATCTTCCCGGGGATGCGTCCGACGCGCGAGACGCCGTCTTCGCACATGACCTTGATCTTGGAAGCGCCGAGCAGCTGGTCGGCTATCCCGAACATCTCGTTCTCCTTGATATTCGGCAGGCGGACGCGCGTGACATCTGCGTCTGGGCTCTCCAGCGGCTGGTTATCGACCATAGTTATCACTCTTAGGGTGGCCATGAAGAGGGATGGTATTTAAAAGGTTTTACAAACCGCAATCCTGCTCCTCTCAGGACGTCATCGGACGGACGAGGTCCTCCAAATCCACGAGGACGACCCCGTTCTCCTCCGCTTCCTCCTCCAGCTCGTCGGTGAATCCCGACGCGGAGAAGAGGATGTACATCTTCCGGAGGTCCGTCCTGACGAGTCCGCAATCCTTCCTGAGCTCGTCCAGCACGTCGACCGTCGTCTTCCTCGTCCTGAACTTGCACTCCCCGAACAGCGCCGATACGGATCCGTCGATGAGGATCTTCGCGGCGATGTCGATCTCGCGGATCTCCTTCTCCTCGTCGACCCCCCACCATTTCCCGATCTCCACGCATTTGTAGCGGTCCTTCACGTACTCGGAGCACAGGTCCTCGAAGCGTCCCCCCAGGAACGTGGAGATCCTCTGGGATAGCAGGTCGTAGACGTCCGACGGCGACCTGAGCGGGTACGCCTGCGATTCGCGCACGATGTCCTGGCAG
Organism: Bacteroides ovatus; assembly: GCA_963611065.1. GTDB lineage: Archaea > Thermoplasmatota > Thermoplasmata > Methanomassiliicoccales > Methanomethylophilaceae > Methanoprimaticola. Next base: position 2,734 of record CAVDQR010000007.1, on the reverse strand, counting down.
AACGCGACCATCGGGTCGAGTATCCGGTACACGGCGTTCTTCGGGGAGCCCATCATCGGGTTGACCGTACCGACGATGCCTGCTTTCTGCAATCCATCCAGGCATCTGGTGCAGGCCGTCCTCTCCACCCTGCTCTTCTCGGAGATGGTCTTGAGGGATGTGGCGCCGTCTGATATCGCGTTGATCACCGCCATGTACCTCCCGAGGGGCGCGAACTCGCTGCCGATCAGCGCAACGGCCTCCTCGGCCATGTCCGCCTCCTTGGACAGCAGATGCTTCTCCACGTACTCCCTGTACGTGGCGGTCCTTGGGTCGAGATGGTATTGCGGTATCCCGCCGACGGTGAGGTACAGCTTCACTCTGTCGAGGTCGGACATCAGCGGGTGGAACGCATTGCATTGCACCAGTGACAGAGGTTCGACCTTCAGCTCCTCGTTGAATCTGCCGTAGAGCGGTTTGTCGTATTCCGTGGTCTCCTCGTCCATCATCCTTATGGAGGAGCCGCATGCGACGACCATCGAATCGGTCTCGCGCTTCACGGCGTCCACGAAGTGCTGGAGGATGGAGGCGACCTGTTCGCCGGATTGGAGGATGTACGGGAGTTCGTCGATGACGACGAGTGTGCGGGATTCCCTGCATATCCCGAGCAGTCTGTCGGTCGCATCGGACAGGAATCCGGGATCATCCTCGGTCTTCCCGGTCAGACTGTTCATGGCCACGTTGAAGATGTGGATGTTGTCCGACAGGGAGCCGATCACGCACTCGATGTAGATCGACCTCTTCCCTTCGGCGAAGCGTCTCAGCAGTTCCGACTTACCGATCCTGCGACGTCCGATCACCTTGCAGGCGCAGGAGTCGCCCCTGTTCCACAGGGATTCGAGGAATTCGAGTTCGGATTCTCTGCCGATCAGTTCGCGCATATGTGATGAACGGCGGGCGGGTATTTAAAAGGATGGAAAATGTGCAAAATTTGCACGAAAATAATTTGTGTGCAAAATTTGCACATTTTATTGCCAAGGATGCAATGGACGCGGCCCGGAACCCCGAAGGACCCGGACCGCATCCCGTTTATCCTCAGGCTTTCACGCGCTGAAGGGCGGAGACGCATCCCTCGAGGATGGCCTTCACCGCGTCGGTGTCGAACGCGTTCGTGAGCCCTGCTTCCTTGACGGCCTCGGTGTACCCGTCGATGCCCTGCTGGAACACCAGGTCCAGGTACTTCCCCTTCGCGGCATCGTAGTTCTCGGAAGCCTCCACGAACAGCTCGATCGCCCCGATGGCGGAGGTCCCGTAGCTGATGTAGTAGTGGGGGGACTCGAAGAGGTGGGGGACGGTAGCCCAACAATACTTCTCATCGTAATCGACGGTGAAGTGTATGCCGTGGGCGTCCAGGATGGATCCGAATTTGTCGGAGACCTGTTCGGCGGTCAGAGAGTTCGTTTCGGCTTCTGTTTCGTACGCCCATAGTTCCAATTCCGTCAATAATCCGGACATTATGATGTTGTTCAGAAGATTCTGCACTATGTACGCGGCCATGGCACGGGAAGATTCCTCTCCGACGAGACCGGATGCGCAATAGAGGGCCTCCAGTCCCTGGGAGTGGATCTCCATGACGTCATAGCAGGACGTGTAGTTCGGATTCAGGCAGAAGTTCGCCGCATGGCCGAACTCATGGACGACGGTCTTGGCGGTCCATTGTCCCTCATATCCCTCGCCGATCTGACCGATGTAGATCACGGCGCTCCCGCGGTTGTACAGTTCGGAGGCATAGGACCCCTCTTTCCTTCCCGAATCGGAGCAGAGGTCTATGAGGTCGTACTCGGTCATGTAATCCAGCAGCTTGGCGTACTCGTCGCCCATCGAGTCGATGAACGGGCTCACCGCAGCGATGAACCCATCTCCTTCCAGATCGTCCATCCAAGCGAGTTTGCTCGAGCTCATCGAGTCGTCGAAGTACGGGGCGCGCAGTACATCGATGTATGCGTCGTATGCAGTCTCCGTGAGAGCGGTGAATGCTTTGCCATCCGTCGGGGTGTAGTCTCTGCCGAAGACGACCTCGTAGGCGTATTCGGAGTAGTTGTCGTACCCCTTCAGCTCGGCGAAGTCGTTCCTGATCTGAACGAGTTCGACGTAGATCTCCGCGGCCTCGGTGTACTGCTCCTCGTACAGTATCCCGATCAGATCCGCCTTCTGATCGTCGGACAGGGTGGTGTCGTTCACGATGGAGTCGAGGGTCCAGGTGCTGCCTCCGTACTCCATCTCGTATTCTCCAGCCATGAGGGCGTCGTATTCGGCGACGAGGGCGGCCTCATCCTCATTGAATTTCTTCTCCTCCTGCGTCATCTCATCGTAATTCCTGTAATCCTCCGGGTCGAGTCCGCATATCTCCATGGCTTTCCCGACGGTTTCCGCGCAGGGTCCGGAGAGCGATTCCTTCAGGGCGATCGCCAGATCGTCGTACAGATGGGCCACTAGTTCGGTCCAGGCGGTGTAGATGTCTGCGAATTCCGTGGGTTTCTTGCTGTAGTCCAGACACATCCAGACATAGTAATCCCGCAGTTTCAGGTAGTCTCCGGCGGCGCTCTCGATGCTATCTGCCATATCATCGGCGCTGAGGGAAGAGTCGGAGAGCGACGATTTCAGCGTCTCGATGGTCCCTGCATACGATTCTTCGGCCTCGGATGCGGGGGGATAGTCCCTATCGCCCTCCTCGATGGGGTCGGGGAAGACGTGC
>CAVDQR010000006.1:10816-19268 GCA_963611065.1 Bacteroides ovatus | reverse complement strand
TAATCGCAATGGGTTCCGTTTGTGCAAAGTTCTATCTAAGTCCTAGAATATTAGAGTCAACACAGTGAAACACGCCCGAAAGACTCCCCGGGTCCGTCGAGGATGGGAAATACGGATCGTCCCGCGCGAGAAATCGCCGCACGGGACGCAAGGAGGGTCGGCCGGGGAACGACCGACCCTGTTTGATGATCAGTTGACGTAGTACAGCCAGGACTCGTACTTCGGGTCCTTGCCGGTGGCGATGTCGTGGAACTTGGCGTGGATCTTCGAGGCGACCTCTCCGACCTTGCCGTCGCCGACGGGCTTCCCGTCGATCATGGTGACGGGCGCGATCTCCGCGGCGGTCCCGGTCATCCAGACCTCCTCGGAGGAGGTGAGCATGAACCTGGAGACGGCCATCTCCCTGACGGTGTAGCCCATGTCCCTGGCGACCTCGATGATGGAGGCCCTGGTGATTCCCTCGAGGATGGACTCCGCGGTGGACGGGGTGATGATCTCGCCGTGGCGGTACATGAAGATGTTCTCCCCGGTGCACTCCGCGACGTGTCCGACGGAGTTCAGCATGACGGCCTCGTTGGCCCCGTTCCTGACGGCCTCCCTCTTGGCGAGGGTGGACGCGACGTAGGAACCGTTGACCTTTGCTCCGGCGGGTCCGCACAGGTTGTCGGGCCTCTGCCAGGAGGACGTGATGAGCTTGGCTCCGGCGCTGGCGCCCTCTCCGAGGTAGTCGCCCATATGGATGCAGGTGACCGCGAAGGAAACGGGGACCCCGACGGGGTTCAGGCCGACCTCCTCTCCGCTCAGGAAGACGCAGGGCTTGACGTAGTCGACGGCATCGCCGTTCGCCCTGACGGCGTCCTTGATGGCGGTCATGACGTCCTCGAGCCCGTAGGTCTTGCCGTCGATGACGATGTCGATCCCCATGATCCTGCATCCGTCGACCAGCCTCTGGGCGTGCTCCTTGAGCCTGAAGACGGCGGGTCCCTTGGGGGTGTGGTATACGCGGATCCCCTCGAACACGCCGGTCCCGTAGTTGAGGGCGTGTGCGAGAACGTGGACCTGGGCGTCCTTCCAGTCGACGAGCTTGCCGTTGAGCCAGATCTTCTCGGTCTTGTCCATTGTTTCACCTTCCGAAACGCATCGGCGTCGAATGTGTTGAACGGGTCACAGAAGCGGGGCTATTTACCGATTGAGGTCGCATCGCGACGGATGACGTGTGCCGTGTGATCGCTCAGATCTTAGGATCCTATCCACGGCATCGGAGAACGACACGTCCGGACCGACCTTCACGGTCCTGCATCCGAGACGGCGGCCGAACTCGACGTCCTTGTCGTTGTCGCCGATCATCCACGACCTCGAAGGGTCGATTCCGTGGTCGGCGATGGCCTTCAACCCCATCCCGATCTCGGGCTTCCTGCAGGAGCAATGCTCCTCGGGAGTGTGCGGACAATAATAGATATCATCTATGCGCCCGCCGCCCTGCTCCACCTGGCGCCTGAGCTTGCCGTGGATCCTGTCTAAAGTGTCCTCGTCGAAGTACCCGCGGTGGAGCCCGGACTGGTTGGTTATGACTATGACGAGATAACCGGCCGCGTTGAGCCTCGCTATCGCTCCCGGAACGTCCGGGAACACATCGAACTTGTCGGGGTCGTCGCAGTACGGGACGTCCTTGGCCAGGGTGTCGTCGCGGTCGACGAACACCGCTCGGTTGCCGAAGAGCTCCTTCTCGACGATGCCGGCCACGATGTGGCAGGCGCAGAGGTAGCCTTCCTGCACGTGGGGGGTCTCGACGGTGGGGATGATGACCGCGCAGTCCGCGATCTCCCTCATCTTCCCGTGGTCGCCGGTGAAGGACACCGTGACTCCTCCGCGGGCCTTGGCCTCCTCCATGGCGAGGATGACGTTCTTGGAGTTGCCCGATGTGGACAACCCGACGAGCACGTCGCCCTTCTTGCAGATGCCCTCGACCTGCCTCTTGAAGACTATGTCGTAGCTGTAGTCGTTGCCGATCGCGGTGACCGGCGCGATGTTGGACAGGCACACGCCGGGGAGCGCAGGGCGCTCCATCATGTACCTGCCGGAGAACTCGGCCGCGATGTGCTGGGCGTCGGCGGAGGAACCGCCGTTCCCGCAGAATATTACCTGGTTGCCGTTGCGGAACGCGTTGACGAGCACGTCGGCGGCTTTCCTGATCTGGGCAGGGTCGATCTTAGATATTGTCTCAGCTGCTTTGGTCAGCTCCGCCGTGATTGCATCGTTCGTTGGTATACCTCCAGGAAGTTATGCCCTGGGGCTCGAACATGAAGTCGGTGACCTTCGCACCCATCTTCCCGAGCTCCTGAGCGACGTTGTACTTGCGGTCGTATTCGCATATGAAGTACATGAACCCGCCCCCTCCCGCTCCGGACACCTTGCCGCCGATGGCGCCGGTGCGCTTGGCGGCCTCGTACATGGCGTCGATATGGGGGTTGGAGACCTTGGTGGAGAACTGCTTCTTGAAGACCCACGCCTCGTCCAGGATCTCCCCGGCGGTGCGGATGTCCCCGCGCTCCATCGCCACGGACATCTCCTTGGCCAGCGCCTTGGTCTTGTCGAGCGCGTCCTCGTTCTGCCCCTTGTTGAACTTGCTGACCTGACTCTCGATGATGGTCGCCGACTCGCGGCAGTTGCCGGTGTAGCAGAGCAGGGAGCAGTACTGGAGCTCGTTCACGACGTTCTCGCGTATCCTGACGCGGTTGACCCCGACGCCGTGGTCGGTGAACTTCATGAGATTGAACCCGCCGTACACCGCGGCGTACTGGTCCTGCTTGCCGCCCTTGAGGCCGATATCCTCCCTCTCGAGCTTGTAGGCCAGCTGGGCCATCTCGGCGCTGGTCAGGCGTATGTCCTGCCACTCGCACATGGCCCCGAGGATCGACACGATGACGGTGGACGATCCCCCCAGACCGGATCCGGGCGGGGCCTCCGACTGGAGGAACATCTTGAACCCGTCCGTCACGCCGAAGTGGTTGGTGACCGCCTTGATCAGATCCATGTTCCCGTCGAGGGGGAGGGGACCGTCGTTCAGATCCGCGCTGTATTTCCCGTAATCCGTGGAATGGACGGACATGGAATGGTCGCCGGTGGGGGTGATGGTGCAGTAGGCGTAACGGTTGATCGTCGTGTTGAATACCGCTCCGCCCTTCTTGGAGGCGTACGGCTCGACATCCGTACCTCCTCCCGCCAGGCCTATCCTAAGCGGAGCCCTGGCCCTGTAGTGAACACCCTTCATCCCATCACCGAATAATGTTCACGCGCAAATGCGTGTTCAACGCACAATTCGGACAATGGTATATAATACTGCCCTAACAAACCTCCATGTCCATTCGTCTGGCACTGTTGAGTCCGAACAAAGGTCCCCCTGGTGGGTTTTTATTCGACGCAGGGATATGAGGACTTATGCGGATCGCGATGATGACCGACAGCTGGTTCCCCACGAGGGACGGGGTTGTCACATCGATCACCATAATCAAGGAATCCCTGGAGGCCCTGGGGCACGAGGTCTTCATCGTCGCGCCCGAGCCCGAGAAGGAGAGCAGGCAGGAGGGGGTGTACTACTTCCCCGCAGTCCGCTTCAGATCCTACGAGGGATATTATGTTCCGATCCTCCCGTCCAACAAGATGGAGGTCCTGAAGGAGATCCACCCCGACATCATCCATATCCACGGGGTCGCCACCATGGCCCTCCGCGGACTGGTCTGCGGGCACGAGCTCGGGATCCCGACCGTCATGACGTTCCACACGATGGTCGACGACGCCGCGAAGTACTACTCGCCCGTGAAGCTGCCCCCCGAGACCATGGAGAAGCTCATCTGGATCTACCTCAGGCAGATCCTGAAGAGGGTGGATGTCGTGGTAACACCCACATCCTGCATCGGGACCGAACTCGAATCGCATGGCGCCCGTTGCAGGAATCTCGTCACCATCCCGACAGGGACGGACACGGCGAAGTTCCATCCCGGAATCCCGTCGGATCGCATCAGGGAGAAGCACGGGCTGGTCGGGAAGAGGGTGGCGATCCATGTCGGACGCATATCCTACGAGAAGGACCTGGACATGGTCGTCCGCGCGATGGCCTCCGTCGACGGGATGCTGCTCGTCGCCGGGAAGGGTCCGGCCAAGGCCGACATCGAGGCCCTGGTGGACGAGCTCGGATTGAGGGACAAGGTGGTCTTCGCGGGATTCGTTCCCGACGAGGACCTCCCGGCGTACTACAACGCGGCCGACATCGCCGTATCTGCATCGAAGTTCGAGACGCAGGGGCTGTCCATATTGGAGGCGATGGCCTCCGGGAAGCCCGTCGCCTGCCGCAACGGCAGGGCGTTCGCGGAGATCGTCCGCGACGGGGAGAACGGGTACCTGTTCGACGATGTCGAGGGATGCGCCGAAGCCATGGAGAAGGCGTTCTCCGCCCCGCAGGAACTGAGGGACGCTTCGCTGCGGACCGCTCTGGACAACTCCCGCGACAGGTCCGCCGAGATGTACGTCGGGGCGTACGAGAAAGCCATCGAGACATCCGCTGAGAGGCACCGCAGATGAGCCTCGGGGATTGGCTGTTCGGCATATTCGCCGGGACCGGCGAGATCGGCACCCTGCTGTGCGTGTTCGTCCTGTTCCTGATCGACGCCCTGTTCTTCCCCACGCTCCCCGAGCTGTTCATGGTGCTCGGATTCAATAGCAATCCGACGTGGGAGTACGGGCTACTCCTGCTGCTCATCGCGATAGCTGCGGAACTCCTCGGCGTGTTCACGTTGTATTACATAGTGTCGAGGATCGGCATGCCGGACCGCATAGCCCGCATCGCCAACAAATACATCGATTTCCTGGTCTTCAACGACGAGAAGATCATCCTGGTGAACAGGGTGGCCCCGATGATACCGTTCCTGGGAGCGTTCATCGCCATGGTGAAGACCTGGGATCCGAAGAAGTGCGCCGCGTACATGGTAATAGGATGCGTCCTGAAGTACGGCATCATCCTGCTGGCCAGCGGATTCTTCCTGAACTATCTGGGATCCGATCAGGCCCAGACCGTCACCCTCGTGTTCATATTCGCCGTGATAATCATCAGCTTCATCGCATCGTTCCTCAAGAAGAGGAAGGAGGGATTGGACGCATGAGATTCGTCGACGTGAACCCGTTCTTCTACCCGTACCGCGGCGGGATCGAGAGGCGCATGCACGACACCGCCCGCTTCCTGACCGCCAGGGGGCACGACGTCACCATCCTGACGGCCAGACTCCCGGACACCGCCGAGGAGGAGGTGACGCCGGAGGGATACCGCATCGTCCGCCTTCCGTCGAGGCTCATCAACATCTACAATCCGCCGTACGTATCGTCGAAGGGCGTCCTGGAGGCGCTGGAATCCATTGATGCCGACGCGGTCAACTACAACTACCGCTGGGCCCCGTCGTACAACAAGGCCCTGAAGAGATACGACGGACGGAAGATCTTCACATTCCACAACATGTGGGGGGAAGGCATAGGAGTCCAGGCCAAGCTGTCGGAGATCGGCGATAACGCGTTCCGTCCGACGTTGGAAACATTCGACCGCATCATCTGCGTGAGCGATTACGTCCGGAACGACCTGATCCGCAGAGGCATCCCCGAAGGAAAGACGGTCACCGTCCCCACCTGCATGGACATGCCCGCCTTGAAGGACGCCCCCGAGGGGGACTACATCCTGTCCCTCGGGAGACTCGTCGCGACCAAGGGCCTGAAGTACCTCGTGGAGGCCATGAGGGACATCGACTGCAAGCTGATCATCTGCGGGAAGGGCCCGGAGTCGAAGAAACTGGGGAAGATGGCCTCCGACCTGGGATTGGAATCCAAGGTGGAACTGCGCGGATACGTCTCCGACGAGGAGAAGGATGCCCTCATCGACTCCTGCAAGCTGTTCGTCATACCGTCGATATTCGAGTCCTTCGGATTGGCCGCGCTGGAGGTCACGTCGCACGGGAAGCCGTTGGTGTTCTCGAAAGTGAACGGCCTCCCGGAGACCGTCGGCGAAGGCGGGATCGGGGTGGAGCCGAAGGATCCGAAGGCGATAGCGGATGCCGTGAACTCCCTCTTGAATGATGACGCCCTCCGCAGGGAGAAAGGCATCGCCGCGAGGAGGCATGCCGAGACCTACGTATGGGACCGCCACCTGGACGTCCTGGAGGATACGCTGTTCGGTCACTGAGCGGACGATTCCCTCTGACCCTTCTTGAACACGACGTATTTGCTGAGGATCCAGTTCAGGACGATCTCTATCACGCTCGTGATGATCTTGGCCCCCATCCCGCTGGTGCCCAGGATCGTCCCCAGGATCCAGAAGTCGATGCTCCATGTGCCTATCGCGGTGGCGTTGATTATCGGGAAGAGGATCCACGCGATGACGCCCGTGAAGATCCTGGAACCGGTGAAGGAACCCAGCTCCCACACGACCGTCTTCAATCCCAGACCGCGGCTCCTGAACACGAACCACTTGTTGACGGCGAACGCGAACAGGACGCCGACGACCCACGACAGGATGTTGCTGAAGAAATCGTTTATACCGCAGAAACGGACGAAGAACGCATACGCCAGGAGATTGAGGACCGTTGTGAGCGCCCCCCAGAAGACATACGATATGCCCTCCCTGTGATTCCGATACAGTTCTCCGATGGATCCCATGCTGACGCCGTATGACTCCACCCTTATAACTCCGACGCATCGGGATGCCTGCGACCCGGCAGGGCGCCTCCGAAATCGTCCTGCCAGAACCTGTACAGGACCAGGAGGGTCGCGGCATACTGGATCACCGCCCCTATGCTCAGCACCGATGCGAGGCTTATGCCGTGCCATTCTGCGGTCCAGACGCCGATGGCGTCTACCAGCCAATCGACATCCAGCAGACCGGAGAAGACGGCGACGGATTCCATGGACGGCACTATGGACGTGCAGACCGACATGGAAGTGCCTATGCACAGCATGAGGTAGGCCGTCCTGTAATCCCTGTTGCCGTCCAGGACCATGAGCAGGATCAGGAACGGCGCCAGGAGGAGGATGTACTGCGGAGTGGCCGGACACAGGAAAAGGACCGCCACGTTCAGAGACATCATCCTGAAGAACATCCGGTCGCGATCCTCCCCCTTGTATGCGGCCATACGACGGCCTATGAGGAACGAGAGGACGATTATCAGGATGTAGATCGCGATCACGGTCATGCTCACGGCCGTTCCCAATCCGTTCCCCATGCCTCCGTGGGCCCTGGCCGTGATGAAACAGAAACAATCCAGGACGGTGCCGTCGAGGATCTGCGGCAGCAGGAGGACCAGGACGGTGACGAGCGCTCCGGACACCGCCACGACGATGCACCTGATCGCCTCCCTGCGGTCCCTGTGCGAACACAGCACATACCCGATCAGCAAGAACACGAGGAATGCGGGGAACAGCTTGAGGAGCGTCGCGGTGGCGATCATCGAGCCGGCGAGGAGGTAATCGCCCTTCATGACGAACAGCATGCAGAGCACGGTCAGCATCGCGCAGAGACCGTCGAACATCCCTCCGATGCATGTGACCACTATGACGAACGGGCATAGGAACCACAGGGCGAATGCGTTCTCCGCCTTGCGAACGTCCCCCGTCCTGTCCTCGACGAAACCGTAGATGATGAACGCCGTCGCGAGATCGAATGCCATCAGGAGGATCTCGAACGCCATATTGAATCCCAAGGACGTCACGAAGGCCGTGGATGACCATCTGGCCTCCTCCATGAAGAGGAAATCCGTGGAATAGACGCCCAGGACATCGACCCCTGCGACCCCCATGGCCTCGGACAGGAATCCGAGGATGTAGCCCCACGGAGGGGCGTAATTGTACCCGGCCACATCGTAGAGGCCGTTCCCGGCCTCGAAATTGGATATTATCAGCGCCCAGCTGTGGAAATCGTATGGATACGAGAACACGAACGCCACGGCCAGCCTCACGAGCACTCCCGTCAGGATGACCGCCGCAAGGCGTCTGGTGAAACGCATCGTCCCCCCGTCACAATTGCACGAGCCGACAGTACACCGGGTAGTATCCGCCCAGGTAGATGAACGCCGTGCATTCCCCGGAGACCGGGGTCACGGCGATGGTGCCCGACGCATTCCCGGACACCGTGCCCGTCGCCGTTCCGACGACCGAGGATTCGGGTCCGATCCCGGAGGCTATGATCTGAGCGAGGTCCTCGCGCTGCATGTTCGAGTAGTCGCCTGCTATGACCGCCACCATCCCCGACCCGTACGAGACAAGCGCCACGGAGGAATACCCCTCTTCGGACTGGAACCCGACGGCCAACGCGGACCTGTCGGCGATCTTCGAGCAATCGACGGCGTAGCGGACCTGATTGTTCTTCAGGGACAGCAGCGAACAGTAGTCGTTGGATTGGACCTCCCCGTACGCCTTCCCG
>CAVDQR010000006.1:3095-10579 GCA_963611065.1 Bacteroides ovatus | reverse complement strand
GATTCCAGCGCCTCCTTCAATCCCTCCGCGTCCAGCACCGTCACGTCCTGGATCCCGCGGTATCTGAGCGTCGGGGCCATCTGTTCCACATAGTATCCCATGTCCAGCTCCCTGGCGCCGACGGCGACGGTGACCTTCTCGTAGTTCGTCCTGTACGAATCGTCCTGGTAGATGTACAGGCGCTCGATCGGTCCGTAGGACCCGTTGTCGGAAACGACCACGGAATAGTTCTTGGATCCGTGACCCGAGATGCTGTACGACACGACCCCGCCGTCCATGGAGGCGTCGGCGGAATAGTCCGTGTAATCCGATGTGTAGACGATCACCTCGCCGATCACGAGGACCGCCATCACGGCGATCGCCACGGCTATGAGGCGGAGATCTCCGCGTTTATCTTTGGACATCGGCACCTCCCACCCATCTCACCAGACGATCCGTGCGCGGGAACCTGTTGACGATCGGCTCCTTGAAGAATATCAGCAGTATGAACGCCGTCCCGATGGCCTCGACGGTCCCGCCTACGCAGGTCAGGAACGCGACGGACGTCATCCCGAATATCATTATCGATTCCATCCCCTGCATCGCGGAGACCACCCATTCGGGCGATATCAGCGACGAATACTCGGACAACGAGAGCAGGAGTGAGAAATTGTTGATGGCCAGCGCATTCGCCACCGCACCCACCGCCATGATGACGTACGGGCGGAAGTACCCCCTGTCGCCGTCCGCGATGACCATGGCCAGCAACGGGACCATGACGATGGGGTACTGGGGGGAGGTCGACGGGAGCACCACGAATGTGAGCGCGACCATGCAGCAGAGGAGGAACCTTCTGTTCAGATCGCCCTCGAACTTCATCATGGCGTATCCCGATACCAGCGTTCCGAACAGCATGACCGCTATCCTCACGTAGCTGATCAGCGCGTTGGTCGTCTCAACCCTACCGAATATGAAGGACAGGCTGTCCAGGAAATTTCCGTCGATGATCTGAGGCGCATAGATCACGAAGAACATGATGGCGGCACCGACGGCCGCCTCGACGATCATCCTGACGGCACGGCCGTCGTCCCTGTGTTTCAACCAGATGTACGCCAGCAGGACCAGTATCGTGAATCCCGGGAAGAACTTCAACAGGACCGTGCAGGAGAACATCATCCCCGCGACGAAGGCATGGTCCTTGTAGAGCAGATACACGGTCAGCAGCATGAACAGCGCGGAGATCGTATCGAACTGCGCCTGGATGGCGGACATGTATATCACCGGAAGGCAGAACAGCCATATCGCTACCGCGAACGTCGCCTTCCTGGCATCGGAGGTCATCTCGACCATGAACTTGTAGATGAGGGCCGCCACCAGGAAATCGCAGACGACCAGCATCGCCTTCATCATGATGTTGAACTCGAGGGAGGTTATGGTGGCGATGTGGAACCTGATGTTCAGATCCTCCACGGGCAGGAGCTCCGTGTACCTCGCCCCGAAATCCGCGACCCCGCCGAACAGGTCCAACAACCCGGTCATGAAGCCCAGTATGTACCCCCACACAGGCGTGTAGTAGTAACCGGCGACATCGTAGAGGCCGTCTCCGTTCTGGATGTTCTCGATTATGAGGGCCCAATGATAGATGTCGAAATCATAGACGAGCAGCGGCGTCAGGACGACCCTAACGACGGCCGCCAGAAGAAGGATGGTGATGAGGGGGTGAACGCGCACCCACCTGGATACGGCGTTCGTCTCGACGATCTCCACACCCCTCACTCCATCCGATGAAATCGCATCTCACAGCGCGTTGAGCGCCTTGACGTAGTGCTCGGGAGCCATCCTGTCGATCACTTCCTCCACCTCGTCCGATCCGCCGACGAGCCCGACGTTGCCCTTGGTGGTGGAGATGAGCGCATAGGCGGATTGCCCGGATTCCGGGATCAGCACGGCCTCGTAGACATCCTGAAGCTTCTGAAGCCTCCCGATGGCGACCTGAGCCGCCTCGTGACTGACGACGGAAAGGACCATGCGGGACTTGTCCGGAAGCTCGCACTTCCCGACGACGATGGTCTCAACATTGATCTTGTTGCGGGTGAACTCCCCCATGACCCTCTGCATGACCCCGAATTCATTCTTGACGATAAGCGAGATTACGTGCATTGCCCTCACAACTCTAACCGGGTCCCGTTTATATTATATTGCGTCGGAACCGACTGGTCGAATCGGGGATTCCGCTTCCGCTGGACTCAGACGCTGCGCCCCTCGTCCAGGACCTCTCCGGCCTTGACGACGGTACCGTCGGCCAGGACGGCGTTGGACACCTTCGCGCCCTTGCCGACCCTGCAGCCCTCTCCGAGGATCACGTTGGTGAGCTCGGCACCGTGTATCTCGCAGCCGTCCATCGCCAGGACCCTGTCGAGCTTCGACGCCTTGACGGAGGTCCTCTGAGAAAGGACTACATCGGTGAGCCTGCTGCCGTTGACCGACGCCCCGTGACCCATGTACAGGGCGCCCTCTATGGCGCATCCGGGGGCCTTCCAGTCGCGGTCCGCGTACTCGGCCTCGGCTATGGCGAGATTCGCCCTGAGCAGGTCCCTGGGCCTGCCGACATCCATCCAGATGCCGTCGACCTCGTATCCCTGGATCCTGCGGCCCTCGGACATCAGCCTCGGGACCAGGTCCTTGGAGAAATCGTAGAAGGTGTTCTCCGGCACCTCTGCCAGGACGTCCTTCTGCAGGACGTACACCCCGGCGTTGATCAGGTTGGAGAAGACCTCCTCGGGCTTCGGCTTCTCCTTGAACTCGGTGATCCTGAGCTCGTCGTCGACCCTGGCGATGCCGAACTCGCAGGGGTTCTCGACCGGGGTCAGAGCGATGGTGACCGCGGCCCCGGTCTCCTCGTGCCTGAGGATCTCGCCGGTGACGTCCATGGAGACGAACACATCGCCGTTGGCCGCCACGAACGTATCGTCCAGACGGTCCTCGACCAGCTTCATGGCTCCCCCGGTGCCCATCGGCTCGTCCTCGTAGGAGTACTCGATGCTCAATCCCAGGTCGGAACCGTCGCCTATGGTGCGCCTCATGAGCTCGGACTTGTACCCGCAGGCCAGGATGACCTCCTCTATCCCTCCGGCGGCCAGCGACCTGAGGAGGTACCACAGGCACGGCTTGTCCGCCACGGGCAGGATTATCTTGGGTTTCGTCTCGGTCAGCGGCAGGAGCCTGGTGCCCTTGCCCCCGACCATGACCACGGCTTGTCTCACGCTCATATTCGGTCCCTCTGCGGGCGGATGACCTTCACCACATTAACGTTCTGGGGGACCCCGAGCGATCTGGCCACGGGAGCGCACTTGGAACGGAGGATGTGGACTATCGGGACGGGGAGGGACCTTCCGGACGTGGCCTCGTAGTTGGCCATGCCCTTGGCGATGATCAGACCGCACGATCCGATCTCCTCCTCGAGGTCCTCGGGCACATCGTCCCAGTCGATCCCGATGTAGAACTTGCCGGTGGTGACTATCCTGTCCGCGATGCGGTCGGCCCCGATGCGCTTGGCGTCCTGCTTCGTGACGTCGTTGAGGATCGGCTCCCCGCGAGCGACGGCCACCACGCGCTTCCCCATGTCCTTCAGGACCCCCATCAGGACCATGTCCATCCTGGATTCGCCGCAGTTGTCGAACATGTAGACCACCCCGGGGACCTCGTCCAGGATGTCCCTGAGCTCGTCCACGTCGTCGAGCCCCAGGCCCTGGTCGACGATGTCGCTGTAGACCGAGGAGAACATATCGGGATCGTCTATGGCCGATCCGGCTCCGAAATCCATTATGTTCCCCGCGACGGCGCCTATTATCGCCGCGCGGAGAGGGTCGTCGGACCTCGACACGAGCTCCTTGAGCTCGTTCGCATACGGTTCCGCGACCGCGTCCGCCCTGCATTTGAGCTCGAAGTACGGGTCGTCCGATTGGACTGCGCGGTATGCGGCGGTGTGTACCGCCGTGGCCACCTTCACCGAATCCGTGTCGGGATCCATGCGCTGCGCGAGGACGTCGGCCGCCGCCTTGACGGCATCGAACTCCAGGCCGTTCCCCACGAGACGGGACTGGAAGAGCACCCTGCGCATGAGGCACGGGGCGCAATCTGCTGTGAATTTCATAGGGTTCCCTCTCAGGAATGGATGGAAAAAAGAAAAAAGGCGGGGTTGACCCGCGGTTTTCAGGTCTCAAACGACCGTGTTGGAGACGCACTCGAC
Organism: Bacteroides ovatus; assembly: GCA_963611065.1. GTDB lineage: Archaea > Thermoplasmatota > Thermoplasmata > Methanomassiliicoccales > Methanomethylophilaceae > Methanoprimaticola. Next base: position 6,351 of record CAVDQR010000006.1, on the reverse strand, counting down.
GTTCTCGATCCCGGCGATGGAGCGGAGCCCGTTCTCGAGCTTGCTTCCGACTTCTTCGTCGGTGTCGTCGATGAGGAAGCCGGCGTAGACCTTCATGAGGCCGAACGCGACGGGCTTGATCTGAGTCTCGAGGATCTTGACACCCTCGGGGATGACATCGGCGAGCTTGGCGATGACTTCGTCGAGGTTGACTTCGGTGCTCTCGGGCATGAGGTCGTAGGCTGCTGCGATCTGTCCCATACCGATACCTCACGGACCGATGAAACCGCATTTCTTGCACTCGTAGGAAACGCTCTGGTCGCGGCACTGGGCGCACCTTCCGATCTCGTACTCTCCGCACTTGGGGCACTTGAAGAAGGTGTTTCCGCGGCCAATCAGCCTCTTCCCGCAGGAAGAGCATATTTTGTCGGCTGCCATGCGCACGCGATTATTGTCCTTGTATTTAAAGGAGGGATATCTTCGATGACCGAACGGCGATTGCCCGTTCCCGGCATCGGATACGGGCGGGGACCCAACCATAAACTATGAGTTGGGTCATCCGACAGCATTCAGGCGATAGTATGAGCGGGAGGATGTTCGGAACCAACGGGGTCCGCGGCATTGCCAATGCGGACATGGACTGCGAACTGGCTCTGCGTATGGGCAGAAGCATAGGCGTCGAACTCGGAAGAACGATCGCGGTCGCATCCGATCCCCGCACATCGTCCGAGATGCTGAAAGGAGCGCTGTGCGCCGGGATCATGTCCGTCGGATCGGACGTCCTGGACCTCGGGATGGTCCCCACGCCGGCCCTGCAGCACTACATCCGCCAGCGCCCGGAAATTACGGGAGGGGTCATGATCACCGCATCCCACAACCCGCCCGAATTCAACGGGATAAAATGCATAGCCGCCGACGGGACCGAATGCACGAAGGAGCAGGAGGACCGCATCGAGGGGCTCTACCATGAGGGCGTCCCGACCGTCGGGTGGCATGAGATCGGCCGCATCTCCCGCATCGGAGGTGCGGCGGAGGAATACGTGGATTCGGTGATCGGTAAAGTGGACGCCCAGGTCATCCGCAAAGCGGGATTGAAGGTCGTCCTGGACTGCGCCAACGGGTGCTCCTGCGTCACATCGCCCATGCTCCTCGAGAAACTCGGGGTGAGCGCCATAGTCCTGAACGGCGAACCGGACATGCGCGAGGCGGGCCACCAGAGCGAACCCACCGCGGACAATCTGACCGAACTGATCGGGACGGTCAGGTCGACCGGCGCCGATCTGGGGATAGCCCATGACGGGGACGCCGACAGGTGCGTATTCGTCGACTCCGACGGACGCTACGTGCCCGGGGACCTGGCATTGGCCGTCCTCGGGAGGTATCTGCTCGAGAGGAACGGCGGAGGGAAGGTCGTGGTCACCGTCGCGACGTCGATGATCGTCGAGGATACCGCGTCGAAAGCCGGAGGGGAGACGGTGTACACGGCCGTCGGATCCCCCATAGTCGCCCGCGAGATGGCGGCCGACGGGGCCATCTTCGGCGGCGAGGAGAACGGCGGGCTGATATTCGCCGACCACCAGTTCTGCAGGGACGGCGCCATGGGCGCCGCGAGGATGCTCGAATGCATCGCGGAGAAGGGCGCGCTGACATCCCAATTGGATTCGCTCCCCTCGTACCGCACGGTGAAGAAGGCGGTCGCCTGCCCGGACGCTCTCAAGGAGAAGGTCACGGTGGAGATCGCATCCCTGCACCCGGATGCGAGGAAGGACACCACCGACGGACTGAAGCTGCTGTTCGATGACGGATGGGTCCTGCTCAGGCCCTCGGGCACCGAACCGAAGTACAGGATCTACTCGGAATCCCGGGATCCCGATACGGCGGAGAAGCGCTCGGAGCAGTTCTGCGAAGAATTCGGAGAGGTCCTGAAGAAGCTGTCGTGAGCTTCACAGGCCCTTGTCGGCGGCCAGCTTGGCCTTGAGCTGCATGACGGGGCGGACCTCGGCGGGATCGATCCCGCGTATGTGCGCCATGTACATCGAGACGTAGTCTCCCAGGATGATGGCGCGGAACATGTTCTCCAGGTCGGAACGGCCCCCGAGCCTGACGGCGACGTAAGGCGTTCCCGAACCGTCGAGCCTCTCGACGGCGTCCTCGAGCGTATTGGAACCGTCCGGGCCGTCGCATCCGATCAGGAGCACCGGGATGCAGCTGCCTCCGGCCCCCTTGGTCCAGAGGTCCAGGCTCTCGAGGCCGAATCCGGGCTCGGAATCGCAGAACGCCACGTATTTCGCGTTCTCGTTGAACTGCGTCTTCCATCTGTAGGCTACGGAACGCATGCACGCGTCCGAGCAGACGACGGGCACGTGGTCCATCAGAGTCTCCGCCAGGACCTTCGCCTGACATCCCTCGACGAGGGCACTGGAATCCCTGTACGTCCTCAGGGACGGGATGAATCCCAGGATCCTGTCGGTCAGATCGGGACCTCCGGCCACGCGGATGATCTCCAGGGTGTATCCGATCATGTACCCGACCGCATGCCTGGGCTGCATGTCGCGCGGCAATGTGATCAGCATCTCGCCGTTCTGCTCGGCGAGCTCCATCAGCTTCCCTCCGGAGGTGATGTTCACGATGGTGCATCCGCGGGCGACCGCCTGCTCGCGCATATGGAGCGTCTCGGCGGTGTTCCCGGAATAGCTGGAGACGACCGCCAGGGTACGCCCGTCGACCCATTCCGGCAGTTCGGGGTACTTGACGAGGACGATCGGTTTGACCGATTCCCCGTAGCAGCAATCGGCGGCGAAATCCCCGCTGACCGCCGACCCTCCGACCCCGCAGAGGATGATGTTGTCGCAATCCAACTCGGAATCGAGCCTGAAATGCATCGAGCGCTCCAGGTCGTCGACGAACCCGTGGAGCTGCTCCTTCAGAGGGATGTCGGACATCGCTCCGACCTCCCGATGGCCAGGTCGGCCTCGATGAACCCGCGGATGTCGCGGGTCAGAGGGGATCCGGATCCGATATCGACCACCGTCACGTCCCTCCCGTTCTCCGAAAGGACCTCCAGCATGTGTCCGACGATGATCGCCGGCATGGAGCCGTCGTATTCGGAACGGAGGACCAGCATCCTGAGCTGCTCCGCGTGGGGATTCGGATCGGACCAGCCGACCAGTTCGTTGTGGTCGTATTCCGGGAGCTCCCCGCAGAACGCCAATCTGCCCCTGCGCTCCCCGATCAGATCGGCCCAGCGCCTCGAGCAGGCGCGGACATCCGTGGTGGA
>CAVDQR010000006.1:0-2622 GCA_963611065.1 Bacteroides ovatus | reverse complement strand
CGACACCGTCGCAAGGCCTCTCGGCCGCCGACAGCGCCATGGACAGCAGCGCTTCGGCCCTGTCCCCGGAGGATGAGGACGCCGTATCGCGCTCATCCGACCCGCCTGTAATACCTGTATGATGCATCCGTCGCCGTTAACGTCTGAGCATAGATAACCGTAGCGCCCGTCTCACCGCTCCGCGCACGCCATCGAGAGCGATCGGGCACGCCGGCGCCCCTGCTCCCGTACAGGACCCTGGCGGCTTCCAGCGTCAGATAGACCAGGAACACGTTCTTCGCTAGAACGAACAAATCGAACGCCCAGGAATCGATCTGATGGCAGAGGAGCAGGAAGCACGATGCCTGCATCGCGATCGCTATGACCGACAAGATCGCCGCGCGACGGCTCGGGAACGCGTACCAGAACATCGCTATGAACGGGAAGAACCATATCGTGTACTGCGTGGAGAAGACCTTGTTCGTCAGCACGAACGTCGCGCACACCACCATCATGGCCATCGCCATCTGCTGCGGCGTCCACCTCCTCCCATCGACGGGCATGCATCTGATGCAGAACACGAACGCCGCCACGACCGCGATGAGCCCGATGTACATCCACACGGATCCCACCGCATCCGCGAGCGGCCCCGCCACCTCGTACGTGTAGTCGGCCTCCACGATACTCGTCTCGACGAGCCCGAGCTTTCCCAGGAGCATTATCGCATTGGCCACGGTGCTTTCCACCTGGAACCCGCGATCCGTATGGAACGTCAGGAACGAGAACGAATCGCCGAATCCCACACCCGCCGCCCACAACGGAACGAACGCCACCAGGAACACCGCAAGGCATGCGACCGTTCCCTTGGCGACGGCCCGGACGCCTCCGCGGGCCGACATGACGTTGTACGCCCCCATCAGGACGATGAACAGCGCCGGATACATCTTGGTCAGAGTCGCCACGGCCATGATCAGATACGCCAGGGTCCACTTCTCCTTCGAGAAGAGGTACAGGCCCACGACCGTCAGGGCCATCACGATGGGATCGAACTTGTTCACGGAATGCCTGAGGAACAGCAGGATGACGGCGATGAACAGCACCGCCGCGAGGAAGCGTAGACGGGCGTCCCCGTTCGGCGCCATCTTCATGACGAGATACGCCGCGATCACGAAGAAGAAGGTGCAGACCCCCGCGAATATCCAGTGGTACACCGTCAGATCCGTCGTGAAAACGGTCGGGAATGCGAAGAAACCCAAGGCCAGCGGAGGGAATTCGAACACGAATCCGGAATAGGGCAGCATCCCGTTCCTGACGCACATGCCCTGACGGTAGAAGTTCAGCACATCGTTCTGAGGACCGAACCAATATAGCATGACGGCCGTGGCGGTGAACAGCACCGCCGCGATGACGATGGCTACCGCTGAAGGCCTGTCGAACAGCACCGCCGCGATGATGATGGCTACCGCTGAAGGCTTACCTATGATTCTGTCGAACAGACCCTTCGGTGCGGACCCTCTCATCTCCTCGAACATCCCAGCGCATACTCGGATAAAAAAAGGAATGGATTCCGCTTCGCGGTTCGCATCGGACATTATGCGACGGCCTCGGAAAATGTTCCCGCCGGCCGAGGCGTCTATGGCCGGCGGTGGGAAGAGGGGGCACGGCCCCCGTTTCATTCACTGCACGACGGAGCTGCAGTCCGGGATGAACCCGTCCTTCATCATCTGGGCGGTGAGCGCCCTGGACCTGGTGATCATCGCCTCGGCCCTGTCGTGGAGCTCCTGCCTGCTCAGCTTGAGCCTGGCGACTCCCTGCTCCTGGGCCTTCATGGCGACGGCGACGGCCTCCCTCGGGAAGACCTCGGCCTCGGCCATGGTCGGGATGATGTACTCCTCGGTGAGTCCCTTCTCCTCGGCGCAGGCCGCGAGCTCGCGGGCGGCGGCGATGCACATCTCGTCGGTGATGGTCTTGGCCCTCACGTCGAGCACTCCCCTGAAGATGGCGGGGAATCCCATGGAGTTGTTGACCTGGTTGGGGAAGTCGGACCTGCCGGTGGCGAAGACCTTGCATCCCATCTCCTTGGCCTCCCAGGGCCAGATCTCCGGTATGGGGTTGGCGGTGGCGAAGATGACCGGGTCGTCCGCCATGGACTTGACGTACTCCTTGGGGATGGTGCCGGGCCCGGGCTTGGATGCCGCGATGACGATGTCGGCGCCCTCCATGGCCTCCTTGATGCCTCCGGTCTTGCCGGCTCCGTTGGTCTTCTCGCAGATCTCCCACTTCTGACGGAATCCCGCCTTGACGTCATCCGGCCTTGACATCCTCCCTCTCGAGGTTCAGGATCCCCTTGGAGTCGCACATGCACATGTTCTTGGGGCTGAACCCGGTGGCGAGCAGGAGCCTTGCGATGGCGATGGAAGCCGCTCCGGCCCCGACGACGGTGATCTGGGCGTCCTCGAGCTTCTTGCCGACGAGCTTCATGGCGTTGATGGCTCCGGCGACCTCGACGGTGGCGGTCCCCTGCTGGTCGTCGTGCCAGACGGGGATCTTGCAGTCCCTCCTGAGCTCGTCCAGGATGTCGAAGCACTTGGGGTTCGAGATGTCCTCGAGGTTGATTCCTCCGAAGGACGGGGCCAGGAGCCT
>CAVDQR010000005.1:0-22335 GCA_963611065.1 Bacteroides ovatus | reverse complement strand
CGGAGTTCAGGATCTCCCCCTGCTCGATCTCCACGTTGAGCATCTGCAGGTTGTCTCCAGTGATCGTGTACTTCATGCCCGCAACATCGACGGGGGTCGGAGATAAACATAGTGGTCCGGGGTTCGGAGGATGCGCAGGTTCGAATAGGCGCACCCCAATCGGCGGCGCATGTCCGATGGATCCGGAGAAGCGATGGGCGCCGAGGCCCGCATCACGCCCGTATCGTTCCTGGGAAGGGACGCGGTCGAGAAGGTACGTCCGGCCAAAGGCTACCGCCTCCCCGAATTGGACGCGCACATCCGCTCGTCCAGGACCAGGAGCGAGGCCCGCATCATGCGCGAGGCCAGGGACGCCGGGGTCAGGACGCCGTGCATCTACGACCTGGACCTGAGCAGGTGCTCCATCGTCATGGAGAGGATCGACGGCACCGTCGTCAAGGAGTACCTCGACGAGCACCCCGACGAGGCTTCCGAGGTGTGCGGGGAGATCGGCAGGACCGTGGCGAAGCTCCATTCCGCCGGGATCTGCCACGGGGACCTCACCACATCCAACATGATCCGCGACACTTCCGGCAGGATATGCCTCATCGACATGTCCATGGGCAAGACCAGGGCGGAGCTGGAGGACATCGGCGTGGACCTGAGGCTGCTGGAGAGGGCGTTCTCGTCCGCGCATGTGGACCTGCCGGACGCTTTCACCCATCTAATGGACGAGTACTACGCCGGGATCCCGAATCCCGCGGCCGTGAAGAGGAAGGTCGAGGACATCAGGAACAGAGGGAGATACACATGAGGCTCAGCGTCATCACATCGAATCCGGGGAAGGTCAGGGAGTACGAGAAGGAGCTGTCCGAGTTCGGCATCGAGATGGTGCACCTGCGCCATCCCTACGACGAGGTGCAGACGTCGCATCTCGAAGAGGTGGTGGAGAAAGGCATGGACGCCATCATCGCCGAGGGCATCCGCGACTTCATCATCGACGACTCCGGACTGTTCGTCGACGCTCTGAAGGGATTCCCGGGCGTGTGGTCGGCCTATGCGCAGAAGACCATCGGGAACCCGGGGCTGCTGAAGCTCATGGACGGCGTCGAGGACCGCGGAGCGGAGTTCAGATGCTGCATCGGATGCGACTTCGAGGGCGAGAGGATCATCGTCACGGGGGTGTGCAGGGGATACATCACCGACTCCGAGAGGGGTTCCGACGGGTTCGGATTCGATCCCATCTTCTCCCACGACGGGGAGCGCACATTCGCGGAGATCCCCATGGACGAGAAGAACGCCGTCTCCCACCGCGGGAACGCCGTGAAACTGCTGATAGCCGCGCTCAGGGAGCGCAATCTCATAGAGTGAGGTCATCGGGCCCCTCGCGGGGCCCTGACCTCTTGTTTTCTTCAGAAGTGGCAGTCGCCCTTGATTATCGGGATCCTGGGATCCATCGGGAGCATCGGCAGGATGTCCTCGTCCGGGTCGACCATGATCTCCACGATCGTGGTCACGTCGGACTCGAGAGCGTCCTTGATCGCGTCCCTTATCTCGCCGGGCCTCTCGACGCGGACGCCCTTGGCGTGGAATCCCTTGGCGACCGTGACGAAGTCCGGATCCGCACCGAGCTCCTGCGAGCTGAACCTGCGTCCCCAGTAGTGCTTCTGCATCTGCCTGATCATTCCGAGGCATCCGTTGTTCAGCAGGACCACGGTGACCGGCAGGTGGTCCGCGACGGACGTGGCCAGCTCCTGGATGACCATCTGGAGTCCTCCGTCGCCGGTGATCGTCATGACCTTCTTGTCCGGGCATGCCGCCTTCGCGCCGATCGCCGAAGGCAATCCGTATCCCATGGTTCCGAAGGTGCCGGAGGAGAGGAACTGCCTGGGGTGCTCGATGTTCAGATAGTGCATGGCCCACATCTGGTTCTGACCGACGTCGGTGGTGACGATCGTGTCGTCGTCCAGCAGGGAGTTGATCTCCTGCATGACCCTCTGGGGCTTGATCGGCACCGCGTCGTTGTCCGGCGCGATGTACGAGGCGTTCTTCAGAGCCCTGGCGTGCTCGCACCACGCGTTCCACGAAACTGGTGTGGAGCCCATGGCGCAGATCAGCGCCCTGAGCGCCTTCTTCGCATCCGCCTGGAGGTTGACGCAGGCGTGCCTGTGCTTGCCGAACTCCGTGGCGTCGATGTCGATGTGGATGACGCGACCGCTCTGCATGCGGTCGTGGGGGCTGTAGGTCCTGTCGGAGAACCTGCTGCCTATGGAGATGATGAGATCGGCCTCGGAGGCCAGCTGGATGGCCGCCAATCTCCCGTGGAGCCCGAGGGGTCCGATGTTCATCGGATACGACGAGGGGACGACGCCCATGGCCATCAGCGTGTTGACCACCGGCGCATCCATCATCTTGGCCAGCTGCATGACCTCCTCGGACGCGTCTATGGCGCCTCCGCCGACGAGGATCAGCGGCCTCTCGGACTCGCGTATCCATTGGACGGCCTCGTGTATGCCCGCGAGGTCCTCCGTCAGCGGTTTGACGCCGTAGTCCTCGTGGATGAGAGCGGGATCCATGTCCTTGCCCATCTGGTCGACGGGCATGTCGATGTGGACCGGCCCCTTCCTGCCCATCTGGCAGATGTCCCACGCCTCGCTTATGGCATGGGGGAGACGGTTGACGTCCAGGACCCTGTAGCTGTGCTTGGTGATCGGCATCAGCAGGCTGTACGCGTCGACCTCCTGGAACGCCCCCTGTCCGAGGGATCCGGCGGCGACCTGCCCGGTCAATGCGATCATCGGTACGGAATCGGCGAAGGCCGTGGCTATGCCGGTGACCAGGTTCGTGGTCCCCGGTCCGCTCGTCGCAAGGCAGACCCCGGGTACGTTCTTGGCCCTCGCATACCCGTCGGCCATGTGTGCGGCGCACTGCTCGTGCCTGACCAGGACGTGCCTTATGTCGGAGTCGAGCAGCTCGTTGTAGATGGAAAGGACGCTTCCTCCGGGATATCCGAAGATCGTGTCGACGCCTCTCTCCTCCAGCATCGTAAGGAGCGCTTCTGTGCCTCTCATTCGATTCCTCCGCGCTGGCATCGCGGGCGGATTTCTTAATTATAGCGGGGGACGCGCGCTTCTCAGGGGGATCGGAGGACCTTCCTTCCGGTGACCGCCTCGAAGTGGTACCTGACTATCCCGAGGTCCACCTTCGCGTAGGCCCTCCTCCCGCAGGTCGCCTTCACCTCTCCGCTCGGAAGCAGTTCGAAGAAGAACCTCTGCTGGTTGACCGCCGTGGGGGCCAGGAGGGCCGCGTTCACGCCGTCCAGGAACCAATCCGGCATCCCCTCGCGGTAGTTGCTGACCTCCGACACGTCCTTGCTCTTATGGGGGTATCCGTTCGTGCATCCGTATCCAAGCGCGATGATGCATCCCAGCTTCTCGCCCCTCGGTATCTCGGCAAGGGATTTACCGTGGGTCAGTGCGACCCAGCACGTGTTGAGACCCATCTCCTGCGCTTTCAGGACCAGTTTCTCGCCCCAGTATCCCAGCGTCTCGTCCGCCTTGTCTCCCTTAGGTCCGACGAGCGCGATGTAGTTGCTCACGCCGGCGAACTTCCCGTAGTGCGCCATGAAGGAGTCGAAGCACTTCGGTTCGTCGTAGAATATCTGGATGTGCAGACCGTTGGCGTCGTTGATCTCCCCGATCAAGGCGTCCAGAGCCTGCCTCTTCTCCGACTCGATCGGCCTGTCCGTGTACTGGCGGACGCTGTGGCGCTGCTTCATCAATTCCATCGTATCCATCGTGTCATCCTCCCCGCTCCTGGGACCGCCCCGCGCATCATCGTCCCCGACAGGCATAGGGCTAATAAAGCGCCCGCACATAACCGCGATAAGGTAGTACACATGTCGAAGGTCAGGGTTGGAGTCAACGGCTACGGCACGATCGGAAAAAGGGTGGCCACGGCCATCGCCAAGCAGGACGATATGGAGCTCGTCGGGGTCACCAAGACGAGGCCCAACTACGAGGCCAAGGACGCCCTCGCCAAGGGCTACGGTCTCTACGTCCCCGAGGAGAGCGTCGAGGCCTTCGCCAAAGCGGGCGTGCCCATCTCCGGTACCGTCAAGGACATGCTCGATGCCGTCGACATCGTGGTCGACTGCACCCCCGGCACCGTCGGCGAGTACTACAGGGACATGTACAAGGCCGCCGGAGTCAAAGCGATATTCCAGGGCGGGGAGGACCACAGCCTCACCGGCATCTCTTTCAATTCCACCGCGAACTACGCGGAATCCTGGGGAGCACAGCTGTCCAGGGTGGTCTCCTGCAACACGACCGCCCTGCTGAGGACCCTGTACCCCATCGACAAGGCGCTCAGGATCCAGAGCGCGTTCGTCACCATCGTCAGGCGCGCCGTCGACCCCGGCGACAGCAAATCCGGGCCCGTCAACGGCCTCGAGCCTTCCGTGAAGCTTCCGACCCACCACGGCCCCGACGTGCAGAGCGTCATGCCCTGGCTGAACATCAACACCATGGCCGTCAAGGCGTCCACCACCCTGATGCACGTCCAGACCGTCGTGGCGCAGCTCTCCCGCGAGACCACCACCGAGGAGGTCCTGGAGATCATGAGGAACTCCCCGAGGGTCAGGCTCGTCAGGAGCTCCGACGGCATCAAGTCCACCGCACAGGTGATGGAGCTGGCCCGCGACCTCGGAAGGGACAGGTCGGACATGTACGAGATCGTCGTCTGGGAGGACGGCGTGAAAGCTGTCGGAAACACGCTGTACTACTACCAGGCCGTCCACCAGGAATCCGATGTTATCCCGGAGAACGTGGACTGCATCAGGTCCATGTGCAAGATGGTCCAGGACCCCGCCGAGTCGGTGTCCAAGACCGACGCCGCCCTCGGCGTCGGCAAGATGTGAGGCGATTGGTTTGGAGAAGCAGTTCAACACTCTGGAGGATTTCGACTACAGGGACAGGACGGTGCTGCTCAGGGTGGACATCAACTGCCCCCTGGACAAGCAGACCCTGCGCATCGTCAACGATGCGAGGATCAGGAGGATCGTCCCGACCGTCAGGGAGCTGGCGGGCAAGAGGGCCAAGGTCGTCATGCTCGCCCACCAGAGCCGCAAGGGCGGGTGGGATTTCATCCCCCTCGAACAGCACGCCGAACTGCTCTCCAGGCACCTCGGCATGCCCGTGGAGTACGTCGACGACGTCATCGGCGGGAAGGCCGTGGAAGCGATAAAGAACCTGCAGCCCGGGCACGTCCTGCTGCTGGGCAACGTCAGGGAGATCGACAGCGAGACCGCCAAGGGCGACATGAAGATGCATTCCGAGGGGGAGATCGTCAAGACCCTGGCGCCCCTCATCGACTTCTACGTGTGCGACGCGTTCGGCGCCGCCCACAGGTCGCAGTGCTCCCTCGTCGGATTCGAAGCCAAGGTGCCCTCGGCATCCGGCAGGCTGATGGCCAAGGAGCTCTACGCCCTGGACGCCATCTTCGGGAACCCCCGCAGACCCTCCGTGTTCATCCTGGGAGGGGCCAAGTTCGGCGATGTGTCCGACATGATCGACAGGGTCCTCGGAAGCGGGATGGCCGATACGGTCATCCTCGTGGGACTGGTGGGCAACGCCTACCTCCTGGCCCGCGGGGTGGACATCGGCGAGGCGAGCATGAACGTCCTGAGGGACGAGCTGACCCCCGAGAACCTCCAGGCCGCCAAGGACATCCTGTCCAGGTACGGACAGAGGGTTCTCCTGCCCGTGGACGTCGCCGTCGAGAGGGACGGCAAGCGCGTGTCCGTCAACATCGGGGACCTCCCCACGAAGGAGCCGGCGCTGGACATCGGCGACGCCTCGGCGGAGAAGTTCCGCAAGGTCGTCATGTCCTCCAAGACCAGCTTCATGTCCGGCCCCGCCGGCATGATCGAGAAGGACGGTTTCGAAGTGGGCACCCGCATCATCATGGCGGCCATGGTGGACAGCGGAGGGCAGTCCGTCATCGGAGGAGGCCACACCGGAGGAGCGGCGGAGAGGTTCGACCTCGCGGACCGCTTCTCGTACGTGAGCACCGGCGGAGGAGCGTTGGAGACCTTCCTGCTCGGGAAACCGCTGCCGGTCATCGAGGCGCTGAAGCACGCCAAGGACGAATTCGGGTCCGCGCGCGACGCTTGAGAAAGAGTTTAAAAACAAAATCAGGATGCGGACGCGATGGCCAAGAAGAAGAGGCGGATAACGGAAAAGCCCGAAGAGGAGTACGAGTTCACCCCCACGGAATTCAACGAGAGGGAGTTCATCCTCAAGGACATCTACATGACGAAGATCTTCCTCGTCGTCATGGTCTTGGCGATCATCACCGGGATCATCGGTGCGGCCGTCACGTTCAACGTCGGCAGCTACGGATGGATCATCGCGACGCTCATCTCGTTCGCGATCTGCGCATCCCTCACCAAGATCCTCGGAGCCCTCGGATTCAGGATGGACATGGTCGAGGCCAAGTCCATGGCCGGGAACTATCTGCTGTTCCTCGTCCTGGCGCTCGGTATCTGCATCCTGCTCATCAACGAGCCCTTCAACTTCTGATCCAATCAGGGCCCGCCCCCCGCGGCGGGTCCGACCTCTTCCATCCGTCGCGCGATACGCGACCCATATCCTTTTTTAGAGTACTTTACTAGGGTATCCCGATACCTATGAAGGGGACCAAGGCACTGGTAACGATGCTCGAGCGCAAGGGCGTCGAGACCGTATTCGGATATCCTGGCGGAAGCGTCATCCCCATTTACGACGAGCTCTACGATTCGAACCTCAGGCACATCCTCGTCAGGCACGAGCAGTGCGCCGCCCACATGGCGGACGGGTACGCCCGCGCCAGCGGGAAGCCCGGCGTGTGCATCGCCACCAGCGGACCGGGGACCACGAACCTGGTCACCGGGGTGGCCACCGCCTTCGCCGACTCCGTGCCGATGATCGCCCTGACCGGACAGGTCGGAGTGGGTTCCCTCGGACTCGGGGCGTTCCAGGAGGTCGACGCGTACAGCCTCCTGATGCCCATCACGAAGCACAACTTCAGGGTCCTGGACGTCAACAGGCTGCCCCATGCCATAACCGAAGCGTGGGAGATCTGCCAGACCGGACGCCCCGGACCGGTGCACATCGACCTGCCGGTGGACCAGATGAACTCGTCCATCGACCCGGCGATCCTCGACGAGGAGTACTACATCAAGCCCCTGAAGGAGGATCTCAGCGACTTCGACGAGGCGATCCAGTGGATCAAGGGCGCCAAGCGCCCGCTCATCCTCGTCGGAGGAGGGGCTGTGAACGCTTCGGATGAGGTCATGGCCCTCTCCAGGCGCCTGAACGCACCGGTCGACACCACCCTCATGGGGATGGGGGTCGTCCCGTCCTCCTACGGACTCAACATGGGCCCTCTGGGGATGCACGGCAGGATGGCCGCCATGACCATGATGAACGACGCCGACCTCGTCATCTCCGTGGGAAGCAGGTTCTCCGACAGGACCTACGGCAAGAAGTGCCGCATGAAGGACCCCGACGGACGCGTCGTGCACATCGATGTCGATGCCACCGAGTTCGGGAAGCACGGCCACCGCAGCGCCAACATCCAGTGCGACGCCGCCAAGGCCATCCGCATGATCCTCGACCGTCTCGGATCCGTCGGAACGGCTGCGGATTGGACCTCCAGGGCGGAGGACGCCAAGAAGCGCTGCACCTGCGTCCAGAACATCGAGGGATCCCCCATCGCGCCCCAGATGGTGATGCGCGAGATCAACAAGATCCTGGATGACGATACGATCGTGACGACCGACGTGGGTCAGAACCAGATGTGGGCGATGCACTATCTGAAGATAGAGCACCCCCGCCAGCTCCTGTCCTCCGGTACCTTCGGGACCATGGGATACGGCCTCCCCGCCGCCATCGGCGCCAAGGCCGCCAGGCCCGACAAGAACGTCATCGCCATCACCGGCGACGGCGGATTCCAGATGGTCATGCAGGAGATGTCCACGTCCCTCGCAGAGGACCTGCCGGTCACGGTGGTCCTGCTGAACAACGGGACCCTCGGGATGGTCAGGCAGTGGCAGAAGCTGTTCTGGAACGAGAGGTACTCCGCTACCACGCTCAAGTGCGAGCCGGACTTCGTCAAGATGGCCGAGGCCTTCGGGGCCGAGGGCATCCGCGTCGAGAGGCCGGGAGAGATCGGAGATGCGCTCAAGCAGGCCCGCGAGTGCGGCAGGAGCTGCATCGTGGAGATCATGTGCAACCCCGACGAGCACGCGCTCCCCATGGTCCCCTCGGACCCCAACGCGGCCGTCGTCATGGGCAGATGCCAGTTCAAACCCTGAACCGGACGGGCCCCCGGGCCCGTCCCTTTTAATCATCAATCAAGTCGGTCGTGCATCGGTATGAACGGATTGGAGCAGGAGGTTCTGAAGAGGATCGTGCCGTCCCCCGAGACGGTCGCCTCCATCAACGACAGGGCGAGCCGTCTGAAGGCGGAGGTCGAGTCGTACGTCGCATCCCACGGATTGGACGTCGAGGCGAGATTCACCGGATCCTTCTCCAAGAACACGTACCTGTCCGATCCCGATCTCGACCTGTTCCTGCTGTTCCCCGAGGACACCGACCCCGAGGAGCTGAAGAGGGTCGGTCTGAAGGCCGGGGAGGACATCCTCCACGGGATCAGGATGTTCTCCGACCACCCGTACACCCGCGGGGTGTACGAGGGATTGGATGTCGACATGGTGCCGTGCTTCCACATCAAAAGCACGGAGCACATGAAGAGCGCCGTGGACCGCACCCCGTTCCACACCCAGTTCATCAGGTCCCGTCTGACCGACGACGGATGCGACCAGGTGCGCCTGCTGAAGAAGTTCATGAAGGGCATCGGCGCCTACGGCGCCGAACAGGACTCCCGCGGATTCTCCGGATACCTGTGCGAGATCCTCGTGGTGAGGTTCGGATCCTTCGACGGGGTCCTGCAGGCGGCCACGCGCTGGAAGAAGGGCACCAAGATAGTCGTCGACGGCAAGGGCCCGGACTTCGACGCCCCGCTGGTGGTGTACGACCCGGTGGACAACAAGCGCAACGCGGCCTCCGCGGTGCACGTGGACACCCTGGCCCTCTTCATCACGGCCGCCAGGGCGTACCTCGAGGAGCCGAGGATGGAGTTCTTCTTCCCCGATCCCCTCACACCCAGGTCCCGCGAGTGGCTGGCTTCCGCGACCGCATCCCGCGGCACCCGCCTGGTGTCGGTGTCGTTCATCAGACCCGAGGGTCTGATAGAGGACAACCTGCAGTCGCAGCTCTGGAAGACGCAGTACGCCCTCCAGAGGAAGCTCGACGAGCAGGGATTCGTCGTGGTCCGCGCGGTCCATTCCATGACCGACTCGAAGATGGTCGTGGTGTTCGAGCTGGAAGCGGACACCCTGCCCCTCACGCACAAGCACAGCGGGCCTCCCGCATGGGCCGATTCCACCGGATTCCTCGCGAAATGGAGAGGGAACGCCTACGGCGAGCCGTTCATAGAGGACGGCATCTGGACGGTCATCGCGCCCCGCCAGTACTCCGAAGCGGCCCCCATGCTCCGCCGGGAGGCCGTCAGATCCGGGATGGGGAAGGACATGCACGTCGATGCCATGACGGTCCTCGGACACGAGGATACGCTGGAAAGGGCCGACCTGTCGCTCCTCACGGAGCTCCTGGACCCCATGCTGCCCTGGGAGAGATGACGAAGGCTTAATTACCCGTCTGACAATCGAGCGTCGGCGGGTCTGTGGGCTAGCTTGGTATACTTGTGGCTTTGGGAGCCATTGACCCCGGTTCAAATCCGGGCAGACCCACCAATCTCTGATCAATGTGCAGGGATGTCCATCGCCTTCTCGTACTGGGGCCCGTAGTGCTCCTCGAGGAATCCCTTGAGATCCTCGCTGGGGCGGCCCTCGCAGGCGTCTATGGCGCACTTCAGCATCATCGCGACGGTGACGCCCTTCTTGGTGAGATAATAGCGCGTGATCAGCTTGCGCTCCCTGACATTGCGGTCCTCCATCAGACCGGCGTCGGACATCTTCACGCAGAGCCTGCGGACGGTGTCGAAGTTCTTGGTCACGCTGTATTGGAGATCGCTCATCAGGCACCCCTCGTTGTTCAACACGAATAGCAGCAGGGGTATCGCATGCTTCTCCGTGAGGATGCTCTCGCCATCTTCCATGCAAATACGAACGCACATCCTAACTTCAAACTTCTTAACAAAAATGTACGTATGTACAGTATAATAGACCTACGATATTTACCGATAGCGCCGGAAGCATCCAAGGGCATCCATCCGGACGGAGGAGAGCCTTCACGACCGCTGTGCGGAATCCTCCCTGACCGAGGCGTACAGCCTGTACCCTCCGGCGAGGTTGGTGCATTCGAACCCCTCCTGCTCGAGGATCCTCGCCGCGATGTACGACCTCAGACCGCTGTGACAGAATATGCACACCGGCCGACCCCTCGGGATCTCGGGGATCCTCGGTCTGAGCTCGTCCAGCGGGATGTTGATCGTCCCCTCGATCGGATACTCCGCGTGCTCCCTCTCCGTACGGACGTCCAGAACGGTGGTGCCGGGATCCGAGATCTTCGAATCGAACTCGTCCCAATGCGTCTGTTCTACGAATCCGGAGATGACGTTCGACGCGACGAATCCGGCGTAGTTCACCGGATCCCTGGCCGAGGAGTACGGCGGTGCGTAGGACAGCTCCAACTCCGCGAGACCCTCCACGGTCATCCCCGCCCTGATGGCGGTGACGATGACGTCGATGCGCTTGTCGACCCCGTCGTACCCGACGATCTGCGCCCCGAGCACCGTACCCGTGAACGGATCGAACATAGTCTTCACCGTCATGTGGCGGGCGCCCGGGAAGTACGTGGCGTGGGAGGCGGAATACGTGTAGACCTTGTCCATCGGGATGCGGGCCGCCTTCAGCTGCCTCTCGGTCGGTCCTACGGATGCGACGGTCATGTCGAACACGCGGATCACCGACGCTCCGATGGAGCCCCTGTACTCCGAATGCCCGCCTGCGATGTTGTCGGCGGCGATGCGCCCCTGCTTGTTCGCGGGCCCCGCCAACGCGATGTTCGCCGGAGCGCCGGTGACGAGGTTCTCCACCTGGATCGAATCGCCCACGGCGTAGATCGACGGGTCGGAGGTCCTCATCCCGGGATCGACGACTATGGTGCCCTTCACACCCATCTCCAGCCCCGCATCGCGGGCGAGACCGGAGTCCGGGACGACCCCCAGCGCCACCACCGCCATGTCGGCCTCCAGCGTCCTGCCGGACGCCAGACGGACGATGAGATCGTCCCCTGTCTCGAACCCCTCCAGAGCATCGGACAGAACGAGCCTGACGCCCTTCAGGCGCATATGGCGATGGACATCGGCGGCCATCTCCCTGTCCAGCGTCGGCAGGACGTGATCAGGCCTCTGGACCAGGGTGACGCGGATCCCCTGACGGACGAGGTTCTCGGCCGCTTCCAGGCCGATGTACCCTCCGCCGCACACCACCGCCTCCTCCGGCCCGTTCTCCTCGATGAACCGGCGCATGTGCAGCGCGTCCTCGACGGTGCGCATGGTCATGATGCGCGGATCGTCGATCCCGGGCATGTCCGGGATCAGGGGCTTCGCCCCGGTGGACAGGATGAGGACGTCGTAGGATTCGCGGTACTCCGAGCCGTCGACGGTGCTCCTCACCAGGACCGTCTTCCCGGCCCTGTCGATGGAGACGACCTCGCTGTTGACCCTCGCGTCTATGCGGAACCTGTCCGCCAGCGATTGGGGCGTCTGGAGGGTCAGGACCGACCTGTCCCTGATCTCCCCTCCGACGTAGTACGGGAGGCCGCAGTTGGCGTACGAGACGTACGCCGTGCGCTCGAAAACGACGATCTCGGCGTCCTCTCTCAACCTCCTCAGCCTGGTAGCCGCTGAAGCTCCTCCGGCGACACCTCCGACGATGAGTACCTTCATGGTATCCTATCGTTCGGACAGCTTATAAGGGCGACTTACCGCAGATCTTGGACCACGCTTCGGCGCATTCGACGGCCTTGGCCCATCCCGCCATGCGGGAAACGCGCTCCTCCTCGGACATCGTGGGCAGGAACTCCCTGTCGAGGGACCAGTTCCCGGCCAATTCGTCGCGGTCGTCCCAGAATCCGACGGTCAGTCCGGCCATGTACGCCGCTCCCAACG
Source organism: Bacteroides ovatus (assembly GCA_963611065.1). Taxonomy (GTDB): domain Archaea; phylum Thermoplasmatota; class Thermoplasmata; order Methanomassiliicoccales; family Methanomethylophilaceae; genus Methanoprimaticola. The sequence continues at coordinate 10,119 of CAVDQR010000005.1, read as the reverse complement.
CGGTGGATTCGATGACCTTCGGCCTCACGACCTTCACGCCCGTTACATCCGCGAGGAACCTGCACAGGAAGCCGTTGGCGCTCGCTCCCCCGTCCACACGGATGGAAGGCACGTCCTTGCCGGAATCGGCCCTCATGGCGTCCACGACCTCGCACGCCTGGAACGCGATGGATTCCAGGGCGGCCCTGGCCAGATGGTTCCTGTTGGTCCCCCTGGTCAGGCCCATGATCATCCCGCGGGCCCCTTGGTCCCAATGCGGGGCGCCCAATCCCGAGAACGCGGGCACGACGGTGCATCCGCCGGTGTCCGGAACGCTCTCGGCCATGCGCTCGGTCTCCGCGGAGGACTCCACGATCTGGAGCTCGTCCCTCAGCCATTGAACGGCCGCGCCGGCGATGTAGATCGAACCCTCCACGGCATAATCGGTCCTTCCGCCGGACGTCCATCCGACGGTCGTCAGGAGGCCGTTGTCGGAATGGAGCGGCTCGGACCCTATGTTCATCAGGAGGAACCCGCCCGTGCCGAATGTGACCTTCACGTCCCCTTCGGAGAAGCACTGCTGCCCGAAGAGGGCGGCCTGCTGGTCGCCCATGGAGGCCGCTATCGGGACCTCGATGCCGGCCACGGAAGAATCCGTGGTCCCCAGGACGCACCCGGTCGGACGCGGCTCCGGCAGGATGGAACGGGGGACTCCGATGAGATCTAGCAATCCATCATCCCAATCCAGCTTCGAGATGTCGAAGAGCATCGTGCGCGATGCGTTGGAATGGTCGGTGACGTGCTCCCTCCCGCCGGTCAGATTCCAGATCAGCCACGAATCCACGGTGCCCGCCATGGCCCTGCCGGAAGCGGCCGCCTCCTTCACCGCGGGGACGTTGTCGAGCATCCATCTGAGCTTCGTCCCGGTGAAGTACGGGTCGATGTGGAGTCCGGTGAGTCCGAACACCTCCTCATCATGCCCGTCGGCGGTCATGGAATCGCAGAAATCGCCCGTCCTGCGGTCCTGCCAGACGATCGCATTGCAGAGGGGGTTCCCGGTCCAGCGGTCCCACATCACCGCGGTCTCGCGCTGATTGGTCACCGCCACGGCGACGCATTCGGAACGGTCCAGGGGGCACCTGTCCAGGGCCTCGTTCATCGTCTCCCGGCACAGCCTCCAGATCTCCGCGGGATCGTGCTCCACGAGCCCCGGTTCCGGATAGATCTGCCTGAGGTTCCTCTGCGATACCGCGAGCACCTCGCCCCTGCGGCCGAAGAGCATCGTGCGGACGCTGGTGGTCCCCGCGTCTATCGAGAGGATGAATCCCATGTTCACCCTGCGTAGACCTGTTCCAGGGTCACGAGGACGATGTCCCCGCCCTTCCCGGCCATCTTGACCAGTTCGGACGTGAATCCCGCGCCGGAGAACAGCGCGTACGTCTTCCTGGATCCGTCCACCTTCTTGGCGCGGGCCACGAGCTCGTCCAGATCCTCCCTTCCGAAGGGCTCCCCGTTGAGCCTGCACCTGGCGACCATGACGGAATCGCGTCCCTTGTTGGATATGGATGCGAGGAAATCGATCACCGAGTCGACGGAGTCGTCCTTCTTCCTGAGCTTCCCTATGAACTTGAACTCGTAGTTCTGCGTCACGTAGTCCATGCAGACGGACTTGAACCCGCGCTCCATGTACTCCGCGATGTCTCCCTTCGCCGCCTCATAGGCCATATCGGGCGACTCGAACTCCACCATGTGCGTGTACTTGTAGACGACCTGATGGTAGAACTTGAGGATGTTGCTGTTTATCGAGTAGACGGCCCTGCGGGACATCCCGGAGGACACCTCCTTCAGGACTATGCCCTTGTGCTCCATCTCCTCGACCACCTTGGAGCAGAACGACGAGGGGAGATCGGTCTTGTATGTGATCTCGCGCAGGCTCTCGGCCCCGCCGGCCAGCGCCGACATGATCTTGGTGCTGCTGCCGAAGGCCATGGAATCGGAATGCATCATGCCCTCGGCCTCGAGGGAGAACACGGACATGTGGTCGAACATCTCGTCGCGGATGACCTTATCGGGGTCCCTGTCCCCGAACAGGCGGTGGTACGCCGGCGTGCCCCCGACCATGGAATAGACCTCGAGCTGCTGGAGCGGCGTGTACTTGGGATGGAACCCCTTGCACTCGAGATAGTTCATGGGCTTGAGCTCCAGCGTGTAGTAGAAGCGACCGAAGAGCGAGTTGTCGTCGTCGCACACCACGAGGAGGATCTGAGTCCCTCCCATCTCGCGGCTCATGAAGTTGCGGATGATCGAATTGACCTCTTCGAAATTGGATGCGAGGTCCGAGACGCGGTCTATTATGACGGCGACCTTGCGCCTCCCGCAGATCTGCCTTATGCGGGGGAAGAGGTCGATGAGATCGGCGACCTTCTCCTTCTTCCCGGAGAACGCGCTGAGGGCGCGGTTTATCTCCTCCAGATTGTCGGAACGGAGACCCTGGGTGCCTGTGATGTATATGAAATCCTTGTCCTTGGTGAACTCCCTCAGAAGTGCCGTTTTGCCCAAGTGGCGGCGTCCGCACACCGCGCATGACATTGGCACCTTCTCCCAGAGTTCGTTCAGGAAAGCGAGCTCCTTCGTACGTCCGACGCATCCATCCATGCAACACATAATTGCGACATTAAATAAAATACAATGTGCCAGACGTTCGATTTCATACGATGTTCCGGAAGGTGTCGGAGACTCATCCGGCACCCCTCCCTCCGGGTCCACTTCGGAACGCGCCGATGGGTGGAACCAAAATGACTTATATTCGACCAAGACCTGTAATCACGACCTTTACAGAATGACAAGGGGCATAGCATGAATGACATCATCACTCTGATCATCCTCCCGTTCGCGGTGGCATGCATCCTCCTCGCTCTGAAGAGCGACAGGGCGCGCAGCATCGTGGCAGTTGTCGGCGCGGCGGCGACGATGATCGCGTCCGTGGCGATAGCATGGACGTACGCCGGGAACCCCCAGGCGTTCGGACTGTGCGACGAGCGGATCAATCTGTCGATGTTCGCGATAGAGACGATCCTGAGCCTCGCCATAATCTACCTGGGAATAAAATACAAGAAATACGCAGCGTCCGTCCTGGGCGCGATACAGCTCGTGCTCTCGGTCACGTTCGTGCTGTTCTTCGAGAACGACGTCGAGGTGGAGAACGGCCTCTACATCGACGACCTGAGCGTGATAATGGTCCTCATCATCGGCATAGTCGGGAGTCTGATCTGCGTGTACGCCGTCGGCTACATGCGCGACTACCAGAAGCACGCCGAGGGCAAGGACAGGAGGCCGTGGTTCTTCTTCCTCCTGTTCACGTTCCTGAGCGCCATGTTCGGGATCGTCCTCTCGAACGACATGGCGTGGATGTTCTTCTTCTGGGAGATCACCACCCTCTGCTCGTTCGCCCTCATCGGGTTCACGAGGACGGACGAGGCGCGCAACAACTCGTTCCTCCAGCTGACGCTGAACCTCATCGGGGGCATCGCCTTCGTCCTGGCGCTCATCGTGCTGTCGGACAGGGAGGGCACGCTGTCCCTCGAGAACCTCCTCTCGTCCGGAGGGGACGTGGCCGGATGGCTTCTCCTGTCGGTGATGCTCCTGGCCCTCGCGGGGATGGTCAAATCCGCGCAGATGCCGTTCCACACCTGGCTTCTGGGCGCCATGGTCGCCCCCACGCCCACATCCGCACTCCTGCACTCGTCCACGATGGTCAAGGCGGGGGTGTTCATCCTTCTGAAGCTGTCCCCGTTGCTCCACGGCAACTTCGGAGGATACATGGTCATGGCCGTCGGAGGCCTGACCTTCCTGTTCGCATCCATGGCCGCGATATCGCAGAGCAACGCCAAGCGCGTGCTCGCCTACTCGACCATCGCCAACCTCGGACTGATCGTGGCATGCGCCGGTGTCGGGACGCCGGAGGCCGCATGGGCCGGGGTCATGCTGATGATCTTCCATGCCGTCACCAAGTCCCTCCTCTTCCTGTGCGTCGGTACGGCGGAGCACCACATCGGCAGCAGGGACATCGAGGACATGGACGGGCTGTTCGAGAGGATGCCCCGTCTCGCCATGATCATGATGGTCGGCATATCCGCCATGTTCCTGGCCCCGTTCGGGATGCTCGTCTCCAAGTGGGCCGCCCTGGTGTCGTTCGTCGACCCCTCCAACCCGATCTCCATCCTGCTCATCGGATGCCTGGCGTTCGGGAGCGCGGTCACCGGCCTGTACTGGACCAAGTGGCTCGCCAAGCTGTCCTTCGCCGCCAGAGGCGAGGAGAACATCGAGAAGACCGTCTGGCCCCACGAATGGGTGGTGCTCGGGGCGCTGGCCGTCATGGCCATCGGGATCTGCTTCGGATACCCGCTGATGTCCGACAGCCTGGTCGGTCCCTGGACCGAATATGCGTTCGCGTGCGTCCTGAACATGCAGGTGCTCGACTCCACCAACGTCATACTGCTGCTCATCATGGTCTGCGCCCTCATCCTGATCTTCCTGCCCTTCTTCGGAAGGGGGAGGACGGAGAAGGCGTCCGTCTACATGTCCGGCGCCGGGATCGACGACCGCTCCTACGAAGGGAGCATGGGCGCCCCGGTGTCCGTCACCCTGAGGAACTGGTATCTGGACGGCTGGTTCGGCGAGGACCGCATCCGCGTCATCGGACGCGTCTGCACCATAGTCGCATTGGTCGCATGCTTCGCCGCCATACTGCTGGAGGTGATGTGATGGAGACATGGATCATGATCGCGGCGGCCGCGCTGTTCCTGATACTCGGGCCGTTCATCGGATGCCTCATCGCCGGGATCGACAGGAAGATCGCCGCGAGGATGCAGGGCCGCAGGGGACCCCCTCTGCTCCAGCCCTGGTACGACGTGCGCAAATTCATGGCCAAGGAGGATTCCGCACCCAACAGGTTCCAGGACTTCTACGTGGCCTGCTACCTGGGATGGGTCGTGTTCACCGGTGTGCTGTTCTTCGGCGGGATGGACCTCCTGCTGGTGCTGTTCACGCTGACGCTGGCGGAGACGTTCCTGATCCTGGCCGCATCGTGCACCGGGTCCCCCTTCGCCCACGTGGGCGCCCAGAGGGAGATCTACGCCGCCATGGCCTACGAGCCCATGCTGCTCCTGGTCGCCATCGGGTTCTATCTGTTCACCGGAGGGACCGACGGAGGGAGCTTCAGGGTCTCCGACATAATCGAACACGGCGATCCCGCCATCGTCCCGATGATCGGGCTGTTCGTCGGGTTCGTGTTCATCCTGACGATGAAGCTCAGGAAGTCCCCGTTCGACCTCAGCATGTCGCACCACGCCCATCAGGACATCGTGCGCGGGATCACGACGGAATTCACCGGGCGCACCTACGCCATGGTGGAGGTCTCCCATTGGTACGAGTGCGTGATGCTCCTCGGCATGGTGGCGCTGTTCTTCATGGACGGCACCTGGCTGGGAGTGGCCGCCGGGATCGTGGTGGCCGCCCTGGTCTACCTGCTGGAGATCTGGATCGACAACGGGTTCGCCCGCATGAAGTGGCAGACCGCCGTCAAGAGCGGCTGGGCGGTCGCGCTCATCCTCGGGATGGTCAACATAGCCGTTCTCCTGGTGATAGCATGACGGCCACATCGAAATCCCCCTGGATACTGCACTACGACGGGTCCAGCTGCAACGGCTGCGACATCGAGGTGCTGGCGTGCCTCACGCCCCTGTACGACGCCGAGAGGTTCGGCGTCATCAACACCGGCGACCCGAAGCAGGCCGACATATTCCTGATCACGGGGGCCGTGAACGAACAGAACAAGAAGGTGGTCCAGCAGCTCTACTCCCAGATGCCGGAGCCGAAGGTCGTCGTGGCCGTCGGGATCTGCGCATGCAACGGAGGGGTGTTCAGGGACTGCTACAACATCATCGGCGGGGTGGATTGCGCCATACCGGTGGACGTCTACGTCCCCGGATGCGCCGCCCGTCCGGAATCGATCATCGACGGCATAGTGAAGGGCGTCGCCGTCCTGGAGGAGAAGCGCGCCCGCGCCCGGGAGGTGAAAGAGTGAGTCAGGAACAGGTCTTCCGCGATACGGACATCGGGTCCGTGAAGGCGGAGGCCGCAAAGCTGAAAGAGGACGGATACCGCATGGTGCAGATCTGCGCCATACCGCAGGATGGCTCCGCGGAGCTGATCTACAGCTTCGACAAGGACCTGGCGATGGTCAATCTCAGACTGACCGTCCCCAACGGGACGCATGTGGAGAGCATCACGCCGTCGTTCTGGTCCGCGTTCATCTACGAGAACGAGGTCCACGACCTCTTCGGCGTGGACTTCGACGGCATGGTCCTGGACTACAAGGGCAACTTCTTCCGCACCGGTCAGCCGACACCTTGGAAGAAGGACGTGAAGGAGGGGGAGTGAGATGGGCAAGAGAACCATAGTCCCGTTCGGTCCCCAGCATCCCGCCCTGCCGGAACCGGTCCATCTGGACCTGGAGGTGGAGGACGAGACGGTCGTCCGCGCCGTGCCCTCGATCGGATACGTGCACCGCGGGCTGGAGAAGCTCGTGGAGCAGCGCGACTACCAGCAGATGACGTACATCATGGAGAGGGTCTGCGGGATCTGCAGCTTCGGCCACGGCTACGGCTACGCCGGCGCCGTCGAGGGGCTGATGAACGTCGAGGTGCCCGAGAGGGCCCAGGTGCTCAGGATCGTCTTCCACGAGCTGTCGAGGGTCCACAGCCATCTGCTGTGGCTCGGACTCCTGGCGGACGGCATGGGATTCGACAGCCTGTTCATGCAGTGCTGGAGGATCAGGGAGCGCATCCTGGACGTGTTCGAATCCGTGACCGGCGGGAGGGTCATCATCTCCTTCTGCAGGATCGGAGGAGTGAGCACGGACATCACCCCCGAGCAGGCACAGAAGATCATCTCCATCGTCGACGACATCGAGGAGGAGGTCAGGAAGACCGGGCTCGTGTTCATGAAGGACACCTCGGTCCGCAACAGGCTGAAGGGCGTCGGGGTGCTGTCCAAGGAGGATGCCGTCGAGCTCTGCACGGTCGGTCCGACCGCCCGCGGCTCCGGGATCGACAACGATATGCGCAGCCTCGACCCGCTGTACAAGAGCCTCGGATTCTCCCCGGTGCTGTACGACGACGGCGACTGCCTGGCCAGATGCCAGGTGCGCATAGACGAGCTGATGCAGTCCCTGGACATCATCCGCAACGGTCTCAGGAGCCTCCCCGAGGGGGAGTGGCGCGTGCCCGTCAAGGGCAACCCCCCGGTCGGGGAGTACGCGTTCAGGATCGAGCAGCCCCGCGGCGAGGCGTTCTACTACGTCAAAGGGAACGGCACCAAGTTCCTGGACCGCGCCAGGGTGAGGACGCCCACGAACATCAACATCCCCGCCATGGTCCGCATGCTCCAGGGATGCGGTCTGCAGGACGTGTCCATGATCATCATAACGATTGACCCGTGCATCAGCTGCACGGAGCGGTGATACCATGGGCGTCATGAAGATGGGCGGCAAGCTGCTGTCCAACATGTTCAGGAAGCCGGCGACCAGGAACTACCCCGCGGAGCCCAGGGAGTATCCCGAGGCCAGCAGAGGGCGCCTGGAGTTCGATCCGTCCGATTGCATCCTGTGCAACATCTGCGGGAAGAAGTGCCCCGCCGGGGCCATCCGCGCCGACAAGGCGGCGAGGACCCTGACGATCGAGAGGATGCAGTGCGTCCAGTGCTCCTACTGCGCGGAATCCTGTCCGAAGCACTGCCTGAAGATGGTCCCCGGGTACCCCGAACCGGGATCCGAGAAGACCGTCGACCAATACTCCGTCCCCGTGAAGGAGAAGGATAAGGAAGCAACGCAATGAACGATCGGGAGGGGGCGACAGGCCCTCTCCCGCAAACCCTTCCATCCGTTCTAAATCAATATAGGCATTTCTAAATTATTTTAGTCAAGCCTAAATTATAAATACTGTTTAGGCATTCCTAAACTTAGATGACTGACATAGCGATCGTCTACTGGAGCGGGACCGGGAACACCGAGGCCATGGCCCAACTCGTGGCCGAAGGGGTCAAAGGCGCCGGCAAGAACGCCGACCTCATCCCCGCCGAGAGTTTCAGCCCCGCGGACGTGTCGAAGTACACGAGCTTCGCGTTCGGATGCCCTTCCATGGGCGACGAGGTCCTCGAAGAGGAGGTCTTCGAGCCCATGTTCTCCGCCATCGAGGGATCCCTCGGAGGCAAGACCGTCGGACTCTTCGGATCCTACGGATGGGGCGACGGACAGTGGATGAGGGATTGGGTCGACAGATGCAGGGCGGACGGGGCCGTCGTCGTCGGCGATGTGATCGCCAACGAGTACCCCGGGAACGCCGAATCCGAGGACTGCAAGGCCCTCGGCGCCAAGGTCGCATCATGACTCTGGACATACGCAGGTTCGTCGACAGGCTGGGATGCGCCTACGACGATCCGCTGATGATGGATTTCGAATACGGAGAGAAGGAGGAGGTGGATATCAGAAGGATGGTCCGAGGAAGCCGAATCACTCAAGTCACAAGCCCGGCCGGAACCGCGACATAGTATCCTCGGCCGGGTGCCTACCGTTCTCAAACACTCCAGATCTCACAGTTCTTTCAACAGCCTGCCGTACATCCCCGGACGCCTCTTGTCCAGGAAGTACACATCGCGCATGGACTCGTAATGGCCGACGCGGATACGGTCCATCTGCTCCGGGTCCAGATCCGCGGTGACCTCGCACGTCCCTTCGGCCGCCGCCATGCGGAACCCGCGCACATCGTAGATGCAGGCGCCTCCTCCGAGCGTCACGCCGCGACCGTTCTCCCCCGATGCGTTGCATGCGGCGACGAACAGGGTGTTGTCGTACGCCCTGGCCGGAAGGAACCTGTCCCACGAGGACTGCCTCCTCTCGCCTCCGAGCCCGGATGCGAACGGCATCAGTATCAGGTCCGCGCCCTCCAGAGCATACGTCCCGGAGATCTCCGGGAAGTGGGCCTCCCAGCACAGCGAGATCCCCACGTTGGCCTTCGAGGTGCGTATTATGGGGAAATCCGAACCGGGTTCCATGACGCCGACCTCCCTCTCCCCCAGATGGGTCTTGGAGTACCTGCCGGCGATCCTCCCGTCCTCGACGATCGCCTGCGTTATGCGGTTCCCCGAATCCACGTATCCGAAGCACACGGCCATCCCGAGCTCCGCGGACAGGTCCGACAGCTCCCCGATGGGGGGTTCGTCGTCGCTCAGCGCGAACGACCTGCTGTCGGGCATGGAGTATCCCGTGAGCGACAGCTCCGGGAAGCAGATCAGGTCGACACCGTCGGAGGCGGCATTCCTGCAGTGGGACACCATCGTGCGGAGGTTCCCCTCGATATCCCCCACTACCGACCCCATGGAGACCATGCGGAGGCGCATCTCATCCATGGACGATCCTCCTCGCCGGGTTCCCGACCCACGTCTCCCCCGCGGGGACGTCATGGGTCACGACAGCGCCCGCGCCGATTATCGCACCGTCGCCGATGGTGACCCCCGGGAGTATGGTCGCGTTCGCACCGATCCACACGTCGTCCCCGATCCTCACCGGCCTCGCCACGGTCTTGATGTGCCTGCGCTCCTCCGGAGGGAAGTTGTGCCCCGGCGTGAGGATGCAGACCTTCGGGGCGATCAGCACGTAGTCGCCGATCCAGATGTCCGCCGAATCCAGGAACACGCAGTCGTAGTTGATCCTGGGCCGCTTCCCCAGATGGATGTTGGTCCCGATGTCGCAATGGAACGAGGGGCATATCTCCGACCCCTCCCCGAGCTCCTGTCCGAACAGCTCCTCGAGGATCGCATCCCGGCCCTCCTTCGGTCCGACGTAAGCGTTGAACCTGTCGCAGAGACCCTTGGCGCGCTCCATGCGCTCCACGAGCTGCCCCACATCCGGATCGAGTTCGCTGGTCGGTATCCCCGAGCGGGCGCGGTCCATGAAATCCATGGCCGAGGGATGGTGAGAGAAGAAAAATGGGTTTCGGGAAGAAGGGGGATAGCTCCCCCTGTTTCATGTCCGGCTCACTCGCCGGACTCGACCTTCTTCTTGGCCTCCTCGAACTCCTCGTC
>CAVDQR010000004.1:0-23198 GCA_963611065.1 Bacteroides ovatus | reverse complement strand
AACGTTATCAACGACTCCGATGATGCGAACGCAAGAGGTCATCGAAATGGCAACCAAATCGTTCTACGAGGACATGGTCATCGACACGCCCGAGAAGGCGGCTGCCATCGAGGAGCTGTTCGCTCACCCGGAGAAGTACACGTACCACTGCACTGGAAAGCTCAACTTCAGATGGGCCACCAGGGAGGAAATGGACCAGCTCATGGCTCCGTACATCAGGAAGAGGGATGACTCTGGAGATGACAACGACGGCCCCCAGGGCCAAGAGGATTGAGCTCGCGCTCACGCCTTGCGCTTCTCGGCGGGATACATCTCGTAGTAGTCCACGCCGTACATCTTCGCGACGATCTTGGCGGTGAACTTCCCGAATCCCCAGAGCTGGTGGAAGGTCATGATCGGGACCTTCGGGTTCAGGTGCGACTCCCCCTCGGCACGGGTCCCGAAGTCGTAGCTGAAGTAGCGGATGTCCAGCTTCCTGTCGGAGAATTTCAGCAGGTCCATCAGGACCTTCCATCCGCGGAGCTCCAGGTCGTTCCAGTTGTCCTGGATGATCGGCCTGAACACATCGCACCTTATCGCGAACAGCCCGCTCATCATGTCCTTGGTGGTCTGCTTGCGGTGGATGTAGTAGAAGATCTTGCAGTAGGCCTCGACCATCTCCGATCCCAGGGCCCTCTTGAGTCCCATGGACATCCTGCTGTTCCTCTTCCCGACGCAGAGGTCCGCCCCCGCATCCATCTGCGCCACGATGCCCCCGAGCGCGGATATGGGGTGCTGGAAGTCGCAGTCCATGCACATGGCGTAATCGGTCTCGGCGATGACGAATCCCTGGAGGACGGAAGCTCCGAGTCCCCTCTCCTCCGGTTTCCTGACGAAGATCTTCGTCAGGGGGTCGTTCAGCGCCTCGACCTCCTCCCTGGTGCGGTCCGTGGAATTGTCGTCCATGAAGAGCACGCGGTAATCCGGGTACGCCTCGCGGATGGCTCTCGCCATGTTCGCGACGTTCTTCTCTTCGTTGTACGTGGGGATGACGATGGTCACGGTTCCGGGCATATGGTCCGCGTGTAGGATAGGGGTAGTTCAAATAGATGATGGGTGGAGGCCAGACATCGGTGTGAATGTCAGGCCGTCGAGCGGTTCGATAGAAGAGGGGTGCCGCCGGATGATCCGGCGGAAGAGGTTTCAATCCTCGAAGAGGGGCTTGGCGTCGACGAGCATCCAAGTCACGAGGAATCCGATCAGCATTCCGAAGATGGACCAGAAGCAGAATATGGCTGCCAGGAGACAGAGGATGACGGAGGCGATCCACAGCTTCCTCTTGTAGACCAGGATACCGCTCAGCAGGGCGCAGACTCCGCTGGCCAGCATGAGCGCGGAGGCGTACTTGACGTAGTTCAGGATGTCGTCATGCGTCCAGTTGAATCCGCGGCTGGAGAGCCAGCTCTGGAAGGAATCGCTCTTCCATATGGCATCCGTCACGGTCGAGGCATCGGCCAGGGCGATGATCCCGGAGATGGTTATGGGTATGGCGTACACGAACAGCAGGAAGAGGAGCCAGGTGCGCCTCATCTCGGTGGCCACCTTGATCATTTCCTCCATGTTCTCTTTCATGTCGGCATCGGCCTCGGAGCCGCTGACGACCTTCCCGCATTTGGGACAGAATTGCATCCCGGGTTCGAGGTTCGCCCCGCAACCCGTGCAAAACTTGGTTTCGTCTACCATGAGCCCGGCCATAAATGACTTGTTTAAATACCTTATTCGATGAATGTTAGCAAATAGGCAAAACTGTCCACCTCGGACGGTCAGGATGGTCGGGCGCATCTTTATTAATGACTTCAGTATAGGCGCCGATTACCGACAACATCGGTGGAGTCAGAAAATATGAGGAGCTGCAAGACTAACCCTCAGCTCATCGCCACTATCAGCAACCTGAAGGCGAAGACGAGGGAGAACGGCAGTGCCATCTGGCGAGATGTTGCGCTTCGGCTTGAGAAGCCCAAGAGGAACTGGGCCGAAGCGAACCTCAGCAAACTCGAGCTTTACGCCAAGGACGGGGAGACCATCCTCGTTCCGGGCAAAGTTCTCGCCGCAGGCACGATTAGCAAGAAGATCACCGTCGCCGCGTACGACTTCTCGGACGCGGCCGCCAAGGCCATCGAGGCCGCCGGTGGCAAGACGCTGTCCATCGAGGAGCTGGCAGAGGCCAACCCCAAGGGAACCGGCGTCAGGATCATGAGGTGATGAGATGGTTACAGTAATCGACGGAAGGAATCTGATCCACGGCAGGCTCGCAAGTGTCGTCGCCGAGAAGATCATGGACGGCGAGGAAGTTGTCGTCCTGAACGCCGAGGCCATCATTATCACCGGCGCCAAAGAGAAGGTGTTCGCCGCATTCAAGGCCAAGGTCGACCGCGGAGACACCACCAAGAGGAAGGGACCCTTCTACCCCCGCAGGGCGGATCTCCTGTTCAAGAGATGCGTCAGGGGAATGATCCCTTGGACCACCACATCCGGCAGGGAGGCCTACAGGAGGCTCCATGTCTTCGTCGGGACCCCGAAGCAGTTCCAGGACTGCGAGAAGGAGAAGCCCGTCGAGGCCTGCAGGAAGATCACCGGCAAGTACACGACCCTGGGAGCCGTTTCCAAATTCCTGGGTTCCAACGTGAGATGATCCCATGGTTGACTGTGTAAACACCAGCGGGAAGAGGAAGACCGCCATCGCAAGGGCCGTCGTCAAGGCGGGAACCGGCAGGGTGACCATCAACAAGGTCCCCATCGAGGTCTTCACCCCCGAGCTCGCCAGGCTCAAGATCGAAGAGCCCCTCGGCCTCGTGCCCGAGAAGGCTCAGGGCGTCGACATCTCCGTCACCGTCAACGGCGGCGGAGTCATGGGCCAGGCCGCAGCTGCCAGGACCGCGATCGCAAGGGGTCTCGTCGACTTCTACAAGGACGACGAGCTCGAGGCGATCTTCAGGGGCTACGACAGGTCCCTCCTCATCAACGATGACAGGAGGAAGCTGCCGAAGAACCCGATGGGTCCCGGTGCACGCGCCAAGAAGCAGAAGTCCTACCGTTGAGGAGATGTTGGCATGATAATTCCGGTCAGATGCTTCACTTGCGGAAAGGTCGTAGGCTCCGCCTACCCCAAGTACGTCGAGCGTACCAGCATGGGCGAGGACCCCAAGGCGGTCCTCGACGATCTCGGATTCGAGAGATACTGCTGCCGCAGAATGATCGTCTCACATGCCGACCTCATCAAAGAGATCGCTCCTCTCGGATGATCTTCGACTCCGGGGCTCCGGCCCCGGAGCATAACCTTTTAAACAGAAACACTTTCCAGCCCCTTTGTGGGCCCGTGGGGTAGCTTGGTATCCTTCGTGCTTGGGGTGTACGTAACTCCGGTTCAAATCCGGGCGGGCCCACTCATCCTCTGATTCTTCTCTGTTCAGCGTGAGCTCTCCATTCCCGATCGGACCTTCCGGTCATTCACACATCGCTCGGAAAATCGGATGCTGGCTTTCTCCCGGTTAAATACCGCGTTCGGGCACCTCCCCCGGTCCCGTTTATGATGCCGACCGGGCTCGTCCGCCTATGACCCGTCCGGACGATCTGATGCCGCTGTTCGATGAAGCGGTCCGCATGCTGGATATCGCATTGGGTCCCAGGGCGTGCGGGGCCGTGGTATCGGGATGCGCCGTGCTGGGATTCAAGTCCAGGGAGTCCCCGCACACCCTCACCAAACGCACGCTGGTGATGCCCGTGATGGATGCGATGGGGTACGGCGGTCCGAGGTACGACCTGGATTCCCTGGACGGCCGCAACGGCCTCCTGATGGCGATGGTGCCGATGAACAGGCCGTTGGACGATCCGATCAGGCAGGCGCTGGCGTTCATGAGGGGCCACGGAACGGAATTTGCGATAGCCACGGACGGGTTCAGATGGATGCTCCTGGATGTCGGGCGCTTCGGACCCAGGGTGGGCTTCCGCGCGGACCTCCGGCCGTTCTACGTGGAAGCGTTGGACAGGAATCGCTTCAAGAATGCGGTTCCGGCGGACCGCGGGGAGATCGAGAGGTTCATCGGAGCGTTCGGGAAGGACGGATCGGTGGGATCGGTTCTTCAGGGAATCGCGCAGGGAGACGACCTTCATGGCGAGGGATTCGACCGATTCCGCCATCTCGTCCATGAACTTGTCGTAATCCTCGGACACCGTGGCGCCCTCGGGCGTGGCGACGATGATGCCCTGCTGCTCCATGATCTTCAGGGAGTATCTCACGCGGTGCTTCGGTATGCCCGTCATCTCGGACAGGCGGATCAGACCGACCGGCTGGTTGTCCCTGACGGTGCGGAGGATGGATATGTGGCGCTCCAGGAGTTCCAGGTTCTCGCTCAGAGATTCTACAGGGTCCTTTGGAGCGGTCAACGTCATCATCCTCGAAAATCGGTGAAAAGGTTGGGGTAAGGGGGTTTGGGGACGACCGCTCAGCGGCCGTACCACTTCTGTTTGCCCCACTTGTTGTAGTTCGCCCACCATCCCTGGACAATGGAACCGCAGCAGTCGAGCGCTTTCTGCTCGGCGTCGGCGCCTTTGAATGTCCTGTGACAGTTCAGGCACTGCCAGACAAGCTCGGGCTGTTTCTCGGCTTTCATTGCCAGCGGATTGGAAGGCCCGCTATTAAAAGTTTGTACGGATTCCAGTGCCAGCCCGACCCGTTCCCGGGCGCCTCCGACGGATATCCCCGCATCACGTCGCTGGATCGTCTGGATGCGGAATCCCGAAAAGCCATGTCCCAGATGTCTGGGAGGCGAATCTAATCATTATATAGGATTTAAAGCATCTAGTTTGCTCATGAATAGAATCAAGGTCATCAACGAACCGTCGGAGCTGGTTCCGATGCTGAGGTCCGTTGATACTCCCGTCAAGAGGGACGTGCTGAAAGAGGTGACCTTGGAATGGAGGACTGCCGACGAGATCGAGGAGAAATTCGGTCCGGAGGGCAGGGATGCGATCATCTTCTTCGAGAAGATGAAACTGGTCGAGACCCGCTGGCTCTCCAAGGACGGCGGCTATCCCGAGAAGTCCTACCACACCTACTACACGTCTTTCAGCATCAACGCCCAGTGGCCCGTCTACGAGATCAGCGACGTCCTGACCGCCGCCATGATGAGCGCGGAGGAATACGCCGACATCGAGGCCAAGATCCTCGAGCAGGTCGGGAAGGACGGGAGATTCTCCGGAGACATCGCCGAGGCGCTCGGACTGTCGTCCACCATGCTCAAGAGCCTGGTGCGCAGGTCCGTCAAGATGGATTACCGCGGGCACAGGATCGAGCTCATCCACGAAGAGTGACCGATGGCCGGAATCTGGATAATGAGGATAGGCCACCGTCCCGAGAGGGACAAGAGGGTGACCACCCATGTGGCCCTGTCCTCCCGTGCATTGGGAGCCAAGGGCATATTCGTGGATACGGAGGACCCGGTCCTGGAGGAGAACATCCGCAGCGTCGTCGACAGGTTCGGCGGCGACTACACCATCAAGACCGGCGTCTCCTGGAAGCAGGAGCTCAAGGAGTTCCAGGGCAAGGTCGTCCATCTGACGATGTACGGGCAGAGGGTCGACGAGGCCCTGCCGAAGATTCCGAAGGACGAGGACATACTCATCGTGGTGGGGGCCGAGAAGGTTCCCGCCGAGGTGTATCAGCGCGCCGATTTCAACATCTCCGTGGGCAATCAGCCCCATTCGGAGATCGCGGCCCTGGCCATATTCCTGGACAGGTTCACCGGCGGCGAGGCGCTCTACGCGGACCGCGGAGGGCACCTGGAAGTCGTTCCCAACGAGAGGGGGAAGACGGTTGTCGAGCACGATCCCCAGCGATGAGCGTTGCATCGAGTACCTTGAGGAGGCCGGTTGCAAGCGCAGGGTCATCATACACTGCTGCACGGTGAACGCCGTGGCGCAGGAGATGGTCTCGCGCATCGACGGCGCCGACAGGGAACTCGTCACGGCGGGCGCGCTGCTGCACGACATCGGGCGCTCGGTGGACCATTCGATCATGCACGCCTACATAGGGTCGCAGATCGCAGCCGCCTACGGGCTCCCGCAGTCCCTGGTGGACATCATCCGCAAGCACACGGGCGCGGGCCTGGACGCGGAGGATGTGGAGGAGATGGGTCTGCCCCCGGCGGATTACATGCCCCGCACGGTCGAGGAGAAGATCGTGGCCCACGCGGACAACCTGGTCAGCGACAACCGCGTCGTGGACCACATGCACTCGGTCAACAAGCTCCGCACCAAGGGCGCTTTCCGCGGCGCGGACAGGATCGAGGGGCTCCATGCCGAGCTGTCCCGTCTGTACGGCGAGGACCTCGACGTCATCCCGAGCAGGATCGGCGAGTATCCGGACCTGGAATTGGCCAGGCGCATGGACATCCCTCTGTCCCACCGACGGCCGATGGGCGATGGTAAAATATCGTCGGGGCGTTACCAGGTCCAGTGATCATCTATGGTGACCGAACTCAACGAGACCAACTTCGACTCCTTCGTGGAATCCAACAGCATCGCCATCATCGACTGCTGGGCCCCCTGGTGCGGACCCTGCAGGCGCATGGGTCCCATCGTGGACGAGGCCGCCGAGGAGCTGAAGGGGAAGGCAGCCTTCGCCAAGCTCAACACCGATGAGAACCAGGGCATCGCCGTCAGGTTCCAGATCAACGCCATCCCGACGCTTCTCGTCTTCAAGGACAAGGTCCTCGTGGAGGCGCTCGTCGGACTCAGGCCGAAGGAAGACCTCGTCGAATACGTGAGCAAGCTCTGATGGAATTCGACGTAGCGGTCATAGGCGCCGGTCCCGCCGGGATCCAGGCGGCCATCCATTCCTCGAGGAAGAAGGCGTCCACGGTCGTCCTGGGGAAGCCCCAGGCGAGCGCCGCCTACGGCGCCCATATAGAGAACTACATGGGCACCGGGAGCGTCGCCGGATCCGACATGCTCGCCACCGGCAGGGCCCAGGCCGAGCTGTCCGGGGCCGTCTTCAGGGAGGAGAACGTCATAGCGGCGACCGGAGGGTCCCGCTTCACCCTGACCCTGGAGGGAGGGGACGTGGTGACCGCCAAGGCCGTGGTCCTGGCCACAGGGATCTCGAGGATGAAGCTGGGGATCCCCGGCGAGAAGGAGCTCTTCGGCAAGGGCGTCAGCTACTGCGCCGTGTGCGACTGCAATTTCTACAGGGGCAGGCGCGTCGCCGTCGTCGGCAACGATTCCGAGGCGGCGGTGTCCGCCGAGCTCATGACCAAGTACGCCTCGGAGACGCATTGGATAGCATGGGACATGGGTGCGAACGATGCGCTGGTCGGGAAGGCCGAGGCCGCGGGCGTAACGATCCACGGTTCCAAGCCCGTCTCCATATCGGGCGATGGAAAAGTTTCCTCGATCGAGCTGGAGGACGGCACGTCCATCCCGGTCGACGGGGTGTTCATAGAACTCGGAGCGAAGTCGTCCGCCGACCTGGCTATGGACCTCGGCGCGATGCCGGAGATCGACGACACGCTGAAGGTCTCCCCGAGCTGTTCGACGGACGTCCCGGGGCTGTTCGCCTGCGGCGATGTCACGGGGAAGCCGTGGCAGGTCGCCAAGGCCGTCGGTCAGGGGTGCGTCGCCGGGATGTCCGCGGCGGATTACGCGAGGGGTGCGGAATGACCGTATCCGATCTCATCTCCGGGATGCTCAGGGAGGAGGGGGGTTTCCAGAAGGCCCTCCGCAGCATCCTCGACGACGAGCTGAACATGTCGCTCAACGAGTTCTGCCAGGTATCCGGCGTGTCGCAGAGCACCATGTACAAGATCCTGGAGGACAAGAGGGAGCCGAACCTGCGCACGGTGCGCCAGGTCGTGAAGTCCCTGAAGATCATAATGGAGCCGGAAGGCTCCCATTTCATCGCCGTCATAGCGAACACGATGGTGGTGGAGAACCTCCCGAAGACCCTGGACCTGGACGGCCTGACCGTCACGATACGCGAGTATCCCGTGTCCACGGTGGAGGATGCCATCATCGCGGCCGTCCGCGCCGAGCGCGACGGCGCGTTGGGCGTGGTGTGCGCTCCGATCGTGGCGCCCACGGTCGAGAAGATCCTGACCATCCCCGTGTCCAGGGTGATCCCGTCGAACAGCGTCCTCAAGGCGGTCGACAGGCTGAAGGATCTCATCTGAAAAATGAAAATTCCATGCGGATTATTCGGAATCCGGTGGTTTTTCTTTATTTCATGCACGTGGACGGCGTATTAGTTTAAATGTGAGCTTAACTTTACGCTGGTCCAGAGGCAGATATTCTGTTCGAGCTCCAGGTCGTTAGCAATACGCCGATGTCCGGCGTGGACGACATAAACGTCGTCGCGGAGACCCTTCTGGTCCAGATCGGATACCTGCCGAAGGGCTACGACCCGAAGACCGGAGCCATCTCCGTCCGCGAGAGCGTGCCCTACAGGCTGTTCATGGAATATCTCGCGGCCTACCCTTCCAAGGCGTGGACCGTGGAGGAGCTCGCCGCCCTCCTGGGCACCACCAAGCCCACCATCTACCGCCACATTAACAAGTTGAAGTCCATGGATATCCTGGAGGCCATGGATGTGGAGTACAACGGACAGGTCCGCAAGGGCTACCGCATAAGGTTCGGCGATCTCGTCAAGGCGTGGAGCTTCACCGAGGCCAACGTGAGCATGGCCATGGAGAACTACCGCAAGACCATCGTTCATTTCCAGGAGCTGATGAACAGCAGGTGATGATGCATGGCAGATGAGTGTTCCATTTCCAAAGGGGCGAGGTTCTCGGTCGTTTTCAGGATCAATTCCACCAAGGACTGCACGGTCGAAGGGGTCTACAAGGGCATGGCCGCCATGGGTACCGAGACTGCCCTGGTGTTCGAGACGTCCGACGGGCTGTCCTTCATCAACGCGTCCGCGGTCGTCCGCATGGACCAGATCGGCGCGGCTCCCGAGGAGCCGAAGAAGAAGGCCGACGACAGGGCCCTCTATGGCTGATCCGGTATCCCTTCTGTCGGCGGACCTCATCGAGGCCGTCAGATCCGGTTCCGTGAAGGACAGGGATTCGCTGCAGAACCTGAAGCTGAAGCTCTGCAAGAGGTACGGATTGTCCGACGTCCCTCCGAACTCCGACGTCCTGGCCAACGTGGAGCCGGCCGACAGGGACCTCCTGCTCCCGTTCCTGATAAAGAAGCCCTCGCGCACCGTCAGCGGCGTCGCCGCCGTGGCGGTCATGACTTCTCCGCACGACTGCCCCCACGGGAAGTGCTCGTACTGTCCCGGAGGGGTCTCCAACGACTCCGCCCAATCGTACACCGGGAAGGAGCCTGCGGCGAGGAGGGCGGCGAGGAACAGGTTCGATCCCTGGATGCAGGTGACCGACAGGGTCACCCAGCTGGAGGAGATCGGCCACAACACGGACAAGATCGACCTGATCATCATGGGCGGCACGTTCACCAGCCGCGACCCGGAGTATCAGGAATGGTTCGTCAAGCGCTGCTTCGACGCGCTGAACGGAGAGGACTCCGACACGCTGGAGGAGGCCCAGAGGAAGAACACGGTCGCTTCCAGACGCTGCGTCGGGATGACCGTGGAGACCCGTCCGGACGTGTTCACGCCGGAGCAGATCGAGCGCGCCATGCGCCTCGGCGCCACCCGCGTGGAGCTCGGGGTGCAGATCCTCGACGACGAGATCCTCAAAGGGGTCCAACGCGGCCACGGGACCGAGGAGGTCCGCAGGTGCACCAAGGACTGCAGGGACCGCGGCCTGAAGATCTGCTACCACATCATGCCCGGTCTCCCGGGATCCGATCCGGAGCACGACCTGGAATGCTTCCGCAGGGTGTTCGACGACCCCGCGTACCGTCCGGACATGCTGAAGTTCTACACCCTCCTGGTGGTCGCCGGGACAGGCGTCTACGACATGTGGGAGAAGGGCGAATACGTGCCTTACGACGAGGAGACCGCGACGGAGCTCCTGTCGGAGATGAAGGCGATCGTCCCCGAATACGTGCGCATCCAGAGGATCCAGAGGGACATCCCGGCCACGGAGATCGTCGCAGGCATCACCAAGAGCAACATCCGCCAGATGGTCGCTTCGCGCATGGCCTCCCAGGGGAGGGCGTGCAGATGCATCCGCTGCAGGGAGGCCGGACGCACGGACGTCCGCGTGGATCCCGATTCCGTCGAACTGAAGGATACGGTCTACGAGGCCGGCGGCGGTACGGAGCACTTCATATCGCTGGAATGCGACGATTCCATCATCGGATACGTGCGCCTGAGGCTGGATTCCGGTCCCGCTGCGACGATAAGGGAGCTGAAGGTGTTCGGCCATCCCGCCTCCATAGGCGAGGAGGACGGGGATTGGCAGCATCGCGGGTTCGGAAGGAGATTGGTCTCCGAGGCCGAACGCATCGCATCCGAATCCGGGAGGGGCCGCATCAGGGTCACCAGCGGGGTCGGGGTGCGCGAGTACTACCGCATGCTCGGGTATTCCGAGGACCTGCCCTACATGGCCAAGGACCTCTGATCAGCCGTAGAACGGGATGTTGTCCCAGCCGGTCCTGCGCTTCCTCATGCTCTTCCCGAGGTTCTCGTAGCTCTCCATCATGTCCTGGGTGACCGACGGTCCTATCGCCGTCAGGGCCAGGTCGAAATGGCGCTGTTGGACGGAGTCGGCGTCCGGATCCTCGCGATATGCGGCCAATCCCGCTTCGCGGCAGACCGCGGCGAGGTCAGCCCCGACGTATCCGTCCGTGGCGGATGCCACGAGCTTCAGGTCCACGTCCTTCAGGGGCATCCTCCTGGTGTGTATCTTCAGGATCCCCAGTCTGGAGTCCGCGTCGGGCTTGCCGACGAGGACGAGGCGGTCGAACCTCCCGGGTCTCAGGAGGGCGGAGTCGATCATGTCGGGACGGTTGGTCGCGCCCATCACGGTGACGTTGCGCAGGCCCTCGATCCCGTCCATGGACGTGAGCATCTGCGCGACCACCCTCTCCCATGCGGAGCCGTCCCCCATGCCGCGGACGGGCGCTATGGAGTCCAGCTCGTCGAAGAATATGATGCACGGGGCCATCTGCTTGGCCCTCTTGAAGATCTGGCGGATAGCGCGCTCGCTCTCCCCCATCCACTTGCTGGCGACCTCCGGGCCGTTCACGGAGATGAAGTTGGTCCCGGATTCGTTGGCCAGGGCCTTGGCGATGAGCGTCTTACCGGTCCCGGGGGGACCGTACAGCAGGATCCCTTTGCCCGGTTCGATTCCCAGCCTGTCGTAGGCGCTGTTCCCGTCCTCGGGCACGAACACCTCCTCGATGCGGCGCCTGACGTCGTCCAATCCGCCCACATCGTCCCATGTGACCTTCGGGATCTCCACCAGGACCTCCCTCATGCCGCTCGGCTCCACTTCGCCGAGGGCGGCGGAGAAGTCGTCCTTGGAGACCTTCATGGATTCCAGCATCTCGGACGGGATCGCCCTGTCCAGATCGAACTCGCTCATGCGGGAGCTCAGGCAGTGCATGGCCGCCTCCCTGCACAATGCGGCGAGGTCCGCTCCCACGAACCCCTGCGTGACCGACGCCAGCCACTCCGGCGTGACGTCCGGGGTCAGGGGCATGTCCCTCATGTGGACGGACAGGATGTCCGCCCTCGCCTTCCTCCCCGGGATCCCGATCTCGATCTCCCTGTCGAACCTCCCGGGCCTCCTCAATGCGGGGTCGATGGAGTCCTCGCGGTTGGTCGCTCCGATGACTATGACGTTCCCGCGGTCCCCCAGGCCGTCCATGAGGGTCAGGAGCTGGGCCACCACCCTCCTCTCCACCTCTCCGGACACGTCGTCCCTGCTCGGGGCTATGGAGTCGATCTCGTCCAGGAACACTATGCTGGGGGCGTTCTCCTCCGCCTCCTTGAAGATCTCCCTGAGGCGCTCCTCGCTCTGTCCGTAGTACTGGCCCATGATCTCCGGTCCGCGGACCGAGAACAGCGATGCGCCGGATTCGTTCGCGACGGCTTCCGCCATCAGCGTCTTCCCGGTCCCGGGAGGACCGTACAGGAGCACGCCCTTGGGTGCGCCGATGCCGAGCCTCTCGAAGAGTTCGGGATGCTTCAGCGGGAGCTCGATCATCTCCCTGATGCGCCTGAGCTCGTCGTCCAGCCCGCCGACGTCGTCGTACGTGATCTGCTGCCCGCGCTGCGCCTTCGCGGTCTGCTTGCGCGGGGTGTCCTTTATGACGATCTTCGTGCGGTCGTTGACCATCACCGGCCCCTTGGGCACGGTGGACACGACGGCGAAGGTGGAGCGGTTGCCCATGAGGGCGATGTTCGGGACGATGATGTCCGTGTCGGCCACCAGTGGGCGGTTCATGAGTCCCTTGAGGAACACCCCTTCGATCCCGGTCTCGAATTTGATCCTCTTCCCGTCCGGGATGTTTGGCGCCAGGGTGACCTGCTCCGCGGGCTGGGGCTCGCATCTGCGGACCGTGACGCTCTCGTCCACGCTGACCCCCGCGTTGGTCCTGGTGAGACCGTCTATGAAGAGCATGCCGCGGCCCTCGTCCTCGGGGTCGCACTTGAAGACCTTGGCCACGACGGACCTCTTGCCGGTGATCTCGACGGTGTCCCCCAGCTCCAGTCCGAGGGCCCTCCTCGATTCGCAGTCCATCCTGGCGCGGCCGTAGCCCGCTTCGCTCTGGGACCTGGCCATCGCGACCTTCAGGACGAGTGAATCCGCCATGCTACTGACACGTATCCATCGCGTATAATTGTCACGGGGTTGCACCTTCAGTCGTCGCAAAACCATATATTAGCAGGGCGGGATATGACGCCCGATGTCCAAGATGAAGGTTAGGGATCTGATGACCACCCAGGTCGTCACGCTGAAGGCCGACGAGACCGTCAAGAAGGCCGTTCTGAAGTTCGCGCTCGACAACATCTCCGGAGCGCCCGTGGTGGACAACAGGAACCACCTGCTGGGCATCCTGAGCGAGAACGACATCCTCAACATCATCATGACCTACCAGACCAAGCTGGACCGCGAGAACTCCGATTCCGTGATGCTCACCTACTCCATGGATTCGACGTCCGAGACGGACGAGAGGCTGAAGAGGCTCTCCGACGAGATCTCCAACAAGCCGGTCTCCGAGATCATGACCCGCACCGTTCTGACCACCTCGCCGGACGCGTCCGTCATGGAGGTCCTCAGGTCCATGATCGAGATGCAGGTCAACCGTCTCCCGGTACTGGAGAAGGGCGTCGTCGTCGGGATAATCACCCGCGGGGACATCATATTCGCCCTCTACAAGAAGAAGATCTGAGGCGCTCTCGGATGTTGGAGGTACACGTACTCGCCAGCGGCAGCGACGGCAATTGCACCGTGATCGAATGCGACGGCGAAGCCGTGATGATCGACGCCGGGATCAGCTGCAAGAAGATCCTCTCGCAGATGGACCAGGAGGGCGTCGACAAGGAGTGCGTCAAAGCGATACTCCTCACCCACGAGCATTCGGACCACGTGTCCGGGGCGGGGGCGACGGCGAGGAAGCTGGGCGTGCCGATCATGTGCAACCAGCCCACGTTCTCCGAGCTGAGCCTGGGCAACGTGGACTACGTCCCGATTGACCCGAAAGGGTCCTTCGACGTCGGTCCCCTCCACATCACCCCTCTCCCGACGATGCACAACGCCGTCATGCCCTGCGCGTTCCTCACCGAGGTCGACGACAAGAAGGTGCTCCTGGCGACGGATACCGGGACGTTCACCTTCCAGATCGAGGAGGCGCTGAGGCAGGCGGACATCGCCGTCATAGAGGCGAACTACGACAACAGGATGCTCGTCGATGGTCCTTACCCTCCCGCTTTGAAGAAGCTGATCGGGAGCGACCACGGCCACATGTGCAACGTGGACACCGCCATGTCCATCAAGAAGACCATGTCCGAATCGAACCGCCAGATATTCCTGGCGCATCTGAGCAGGACGAACAACATCCCGGACATCGCCAGGGAGACCGTGGCGGAGATCACCGGGATCAAAAGGATGAAGATCGACTGTCTGGAGTTCCTCGGGGACTCCAGGACGCTCAGGGCGTAGGCGCGACCGCAGTCGCCTTGCCCGTGTTTATCAGGACGTCGGCCAGCACCTTCGGGAGCATGACCAGGTCCTCTTTGGAAAGTTTGTAATCCCTGTCGGGTCCCGCGAACTCCGGCAGGTCCTCCAGGATCCTTATCAGCGTGGGGGACAGGGTCGAGTCCTCGATCTGTTCCGGTTCATGGATCGGTTCCGGAACGGGCTCCGGCATGGGTTCCGGGACAGGTTCGGGTTCAGTAATCGGTTCAGGTTCCGGTTCCGCGACAGGTGCCGGCTCGTCCGGCATGGGCTCCTCGGGGACGTCGAACGGTTCGTCGAACTCCTCGTTGAAAGGCTCCTCCGGAGGGAAATCGTCATGGATGTCGGGAATCGGCTCCTGAACAGGTTCCGGCACCGGCTCGGGTTCCGGAACGGGCTCCGGCTCCGCGACGCGCACGGGCGGTTCGTCGATGTGGGTCGGCACGGTGACGCGCTTGCCCCTGAGCCTGTCCACCTCGCTCAGCTGGCGCTTGGTCAGGTCGAGCATGCTGTCGTAGTAGACGCGCTCCTCGTCGGTGAGGCACTCCAGAGTGTTCCTCGCGCCTTCGGCGCCACGGATCGCCATGGTGGCGATCTTCCTGGTCCTGAGCACCACGATATCCTTCGAGAGCCTCTCCGCCTTCTTCCTGCGCTGCTCCGCGCCCTCGGTCATGACCGAGTCCGGGTCGATCGACATCTGCCTGTCGTACTCCTGGCGGAGCGACGTGAGGAGGTTCGCCATGGCTTTGAAGAGGTCCTTGCGGGGCTGCGTCAGCGACGCGCTCTTCATCTCGACCCTGTAGAGCTCCGACAGTTCGTCGAAGGTCATGGGTCCCACCACGGCAGTGCTCATCGGCCGGCTCATGTCCCGCAGGCTAGATAACGCCTTCCATGACCCGTTATCTTGATTTTCATCCGCGTCATAGGGGCAGGCATGAACATCTCCGACGTCTGCAGGACGGTCCAGGGCTCCGTGGAGGTGGACGTGTCCGTCTCCCCCAGGTCCAACCGCCCCGGGCCGGACGGCTACGACGAGTGGAGGAAGCGCCTGATCCTCCGCGTGTCCGCCCCGCCGCTGGACGGGAGGGCGAACAAGGAGGTGTGCCAATACTTCTCGGAGCTGACGGGATGCCGCGCCGAGGTGTCGGCGGGGCAGACGTCCAGACAGAAGACGGTCAGGATCCCGGGGGACCCCGCGGGGATCATGGCGAAGCTGGGAGAGATCGATGGACGACGCCGAGAGGCTGGAGGGGATCCTGGATGCGCTGGAGAGGCTCCGGGAGCTGTCCGCGGACCATGTGCTCCTGGTGGAGGGCGCGAAGGACGTCGACGCGCTCCGCGCATTGGGGATCGAGGGCGATTTCTTCCGCGTCCAGAGCTCCGGAGGGCCGGTCAAGGCGTCGGAGTACGCGTGGTCCAATGGGAAGGGGGCGGTCATCCTGACGGATTGGGACCGCAGGGGAGGATCCCTCGCCGAAGCGTTGAGGGAGAATCTGGATTCACTGGGGGTACCGTACGACGATACGGTCCGCAGGGACCTGGCGGTGCTGTCGAGGCCGTACTCCAAGGACGTGGAGTCCATGGATTCGGTCGTGGCGCTCCTCAGCGCCAGAGTCGATATAGAAGGAAGGCGATGCGAACGCCGATGGCAGGAGCCTTCGTGGTTTTGGAAGGGGTGGACGGTTCCGGGAAATCCACCGTGTGCAGGAGGGTCGCGGAGACCCTGAGATCGGAAGGACGCAGGGTGGAGACGACCGCCGAACCGACATCGGAAGGCATCGGCGCCTTCATACGCTCCGGATCAGCCGGGAGGATATCCCAGAGGGCCGAATCCCTGCTGTTCATCGCCGACCGCTACGAGCACACCGATTCCATAGAGAGGAAGGTCTCGGAAGGTGCGATCGTCATCTGCGACAGGTACTACGCGTCCACCATCGCGTATCAGTCGGCCAAGCTCGACGGCGATTCCGCCGACATAGGCTGGCTCAAGGGGCTCTGCGAGCCGTTCGTGCAGAGGCCCGACGTCGTGATCCTCCTGGATGTGGATCCTGAAGTGTCCATGGCCCGCGTGGAATCCCGCGGGGAGGAGGAGAGCAAATTCGAGTGCATCCGTTTCCAGAAGCAGGTCCGCGAGAGATATCTCGACCTGGCGGAGGAGTACGGGTTCGAGGTCGTCGACGCATCCCGTCCGGAGGACGAGGTGCTCGGGGACGTTCTGAAGATAGTTAGGGAGGTTGTCTGAGATGCATCCGTCCGAGGAGATCTACTGCGAGAAGAGCACCAAGCTGAGAGGGAAGACGGTCATCGTCGGGATCACGGGGAGCATCGCCGCCGTCGAGTGCTTCGGCACGATCAGGGAGCTGGTCAGGCACGGCGCCGACGTGTACGTGGTGATGACGAAGGAGGCGCAGAAGATCGTCACCCCCGATTCCCTGGAGTTCGCCTGCGGGCACAGGCCGGTCACCGACCTGACCGGGAGGACGGAGCACATCACCATGATGGGGGCGCGTTCCGCCGATCTCCTGTTGATCTATCCCGCCACGGCGAACACCGTGTCCAAGATCGCCAACGGCATCGACGACACGCCCGTGACGTCGTTCGCCACCGTCGCGTTGGGGTCCGGGATCCCGGTGGCCGTCGCCCCGGCGATGCACGATTCCATGTACACCAACCCGGCCGTGAAGGCCAACCTCGAGAAGCTGGAGTCCTGGGGCGTCAGGTTCATCGGGCCCAGGATCGACGGTCCGAGGGCGAAGGTCGCTTCCCGCGAGGAGGTCGTGGCATGGGTGTTCAAGATGCTCTCCAGGAACTACCTGCAGGGCAGGCGCCTGCTGGTCATCGGCGGCAGGAGCGAGGAGCCCATCGATTCCATGAGGATCATAACCAACCGCTCGTCCGGCACCATGGCCGTGGAATTGGCGAAACGCGCCTTCGAGAGGGGCGCGGACGTGGAGATGTGGATGGGCGGGTGCAGCGTGCAGCTCCCCGACTACATACCGACGAGGCGCTTCGCCACCGTGGACGATCTGGTCTCGATGGTGGAGGACATCGACCACGACGCCGTCCTGGTCCCCGCCGCACTGGCGGACTTCTCACCGAGGGAGGCCGCGGAGGGGAAGATCCCGAGCGACAAGGGGTTCGAGCTGGACCTCGACCCCGTTCCGAAGGTCCTCCCGCTGATACGCGGGAAGTGCCCCGTCGTGATAGGGTTCAAGGCGGAATCCGGGCTGTCGAAGAAGGATCTGACCGACAGGGCCAGGTCCCGTCTGGAGAAGTACGACCTCGCCGCGGTGGTGGCGAACGACATCGACGTCGTCGGAAAGACCACCTCGTCGACCATCCTCGTCACGGAGGAGGACGGACGCGAGATGACCGGGACGAAGGCCGAGATATCCGACGCCATCCTCGACTTCTGCATGAAGAAGCTGCGATCATGACGAGCGCATTCTGTCCCGGGCACGTCTCGTGCATCTTCCAGCCCGTGTCGTCCTACGACATCATGTGCACCGGGTCCCGCGGGGTCGGCATCCGCCTGAGCCTGGGATCCCGGGCGACCGTGGAGCCGAGGGACGACGGCACGGTCAACATCTGGCTGGACGGGCAGCAGGCCATCGCGCACATCACGAGGATGACCGCCGAGAACCTCGCTCCCGGCAAAGGGTTCGACATCCGCATCGAGAACGATCTCCCCGTCAGTCAGGGGTTCGGCATGAGCGCCTCGGGGGCCCTCGCGACCGCGCTGTGCATCGCCGACATGGTCGGGAAGACGCGTTCGGATGCTTTTCTCGCCGCACACAAGGCGGAGGTCAACGGAGGAGGCGGATTGGGGGATGTGGCCGCGATCGTCGCCGGAAGGGATGTGCCGGTCCGCACCGTTCCGGGGCTCCCGCCCTACGGGAAGGTCGTCAATGCGGAGTTCTCGTTCCGGAACCTGTCCCTCGTCGTCCTCGGCCCCGTTCTGGAGACCGATTCCGTCCTCGGGGATTCCCGCAAGCTCGATTCCATAAGGAAGGCTTCCGCGGAGGCCCTGGACGGGTTCCTGGACGATCCGACCCGCGACAGCCTGTTCGAGATGTCCAACAGATTCTCGTCCGAGTCCGGGTTGGAGAGTCCGGCCATAAGGAAGACGATAGAGAACCTGAAATCCAAGGGATACGGCGCGGGGATGTGCATGCTCGGGAACAGCGTGTTCACCGATGCTCCCGAAGAGGTCCTGTGGTCCATCTTCGGCAGGGGCCGCGTCAGGACCTTCTCGTGCTCCTCGAGTCCGAGGGAGATAACGATCAGCAGGCCCCGCGTCGCTCGTAGAGGGTGAACAGGACATCGTCCCCGTCCACGTCGAAGAGGCCGATCCTGGCGCCACAGTCCAGCCATGCGTGGGCGTAGTTCACCGCCGCGAAGGCCGTGACGTAGTCGCCGCACTCCTTGAAGTGCTTGGCATCGGAGTAGTAGCAGTTGGCCATCTCCAGGAAGCTGTCCGCCAGGCGCCTGTTGTACGATTTCGCGGGGGCGGCTATGCGGATCTTCGCGAGGGCCCTGGCCGTTATATCGAGGTATTTCTCCATGCGCTCGTCCGTCACGACGTCCTTCTTGCCGTCCATGTTCACCGCGATGCGGTGCCAGTAGATGATATGATTGTCCGTTCCCGCATCCAACTACGGTGAGCTTTATATGGATGGATGATATCTCCATAGGTGGGCACGGGACTCTTGGTGGTTAATGCTTCAAACCGATTCCTGCTTTCCGGACGTCCGTCCGGTCGACCCCGTGTCCTCCTCCTTTCCCGGGGCTCAGCCCCGGACCTACATCTTCCGAACTGGTACCCTATACAACCATTAAAAGAGGGGAAGCGTTACACGCGGTCATGATAATCGTAGGCGGATCGTCCTCCAGGGACCTGGCTAAGGAGCTTGCCGGGATCCTCGGGTGCACGTACATCCAAGCCGCTTCCACCAAGTTCCCCGACGGAGAATGCTACACCAGGATCGACGCGGAGGCCCTGGACGACGATGTTGTGATCGTCCAGAACACCTACCCCAACGACAACCTGATCGAGATGTTCCTCCTGCAGGACGCCGTCCGCAGGCTGGGCGCGAAGACCCTCACCCTGGTCATCCCCTACTTCGGATACGCCAGGCAGGACCGCGTGTTCAAGCCCGGGGAGCCCGAGTCCGCCAAGGTCATGTGCAGGCACCTCGGGATGGACTGCGACAGGGTGATCACCATCGACATCCACAAGGAGGCCGTCCTGGACTACTTCGACTGCGCCCACAGGGACCTGAAGGCCGCTTCCGTCATCGCCGATTACTTCGCCGACAAGAAGATCGACCTCGTCCTGTCCCCCGACATCGGGGCCGCCGGCCGCGCCAAGGACGTCGGCACCAGGATGGGCGTTCCCTACGACCACCTGGAGAAGACCCGCCTGTCCGGGGTCGATGTGAAGATCGCCCCCGCCGAGTTCGACGCCACCGGCAAGAACGTGCTCATCGTCGACGACATGATCTCCACCGGAGGCACCATCATCGCCGCCGCATCCGCCCTCAGGGAGGCCGGTGCGGAATCCGTGTCGGTCGCATGCACCCACGGCGTCTTCGTCAACAACGCCATCGAGAAGCTCACCGGCTCCGCTCTGTCCACCGTTCTGTGCTGCAACACCCTCGAGAACCAGGTCTCGCACATCTCCGTGGCCGGGCTCATCGCCGATGCTCTGAAGGAGGGCTTCCGATGTCGATGAAAGAGGACGATTTCGCCGACTGGTATCTCGACATCGTCGAGAAGGCCAACCTCTGCGACAAGAGGTACCCCATCAAGGGGATGAACGTCTGGACCCCCTACGGGTGGAAGATCATGAGGCAGATCGACTCCTACATCAGGCAGGAGTTCGACGCCACCGACCACGACGAGGTCTGCTTCCCCCTGCTGATCCCGGAGACCGAGTTCGCCAAGGAGAAGGACCACATCAAGGGATTCGACGAGGAGGTGTACTGGGTGACCCACGCCGGGCTCAACGAGCTCGATGTGAGGCTGGTCGTGAGGCCCACGTCCGAGACCGCCATGTACCCCATGTTCTCCCTCTGGGTCAGGTCCCACCAGGACCTCCCGCTGAAGACGTACCAGATCGTCAACACCTTCAGGTACGAGACCAAGCAGACCCGTCCGTTCATCAGGGTCAGGGAGATCCACTTCTTCGAGTCGCACACCTGCCACGTGTCCGAGGAGGACGCGCAGCTCCAGGTGGAGGAGGACATCGCGATCCTCGAGAGGATCGCCAGGGCCATCTGCCTCCCGTACATGCTGTGCATCCGCACCGAGTGGGACAAGTTCCCCGGAGCGCACTACACCGTCGGAATCGACACGTCCATGCCCAACGGCAGGACCCTCCAGATGGGTTCGATCCACCACTACAGGACGAACTTCTCCATCCCGTACGACATCACCTACGAGGACGAGAACGGCGAGCACAAGCACGTCCACCAGACCACCTTCGGCATGAGCGAGCGTCTCGTCGGAGCTCTCATCGGAGTGCACGGCGACGACCAGGGTCTCGTCATGCCTCCCGGCATCGCCCCGTTCCAGTGCGTCGTCATCCCGATCTTCAAGAAGGACAACGAGGCGACCGTGACCGAGGCCGCCAAGGAGATGGTCAAGGTCCTGAGGGACGCCGGCATCAGGGTCAAGCTGGACGACAGCGACGCCCGCCCCGGCGCCAAGTACTTCGAGTGGGAGATGAAGGGCGTGCCCCTCAGGCTCGAGCTCGGAGGCAGGGACATCGAGAACGGCGTCGTCTCCTTCGCGAGGAGGGACACCGGCGAGAAGGGAACCGTCGCGATGGATTCCCTCGTGCCCGGCATCAGGATGCTCCTGGACGACATCTCCGAGAAGATGTACGCCAAGGCGTGCGAGGTCCAGAAGTCCCGCATCCAGGACATCGACTCGGTGGAGAACATCCCCGAGGACAAGATCCTCAGGCTCGGATGGTGCGGATGCGAGGAGTGCGGTCACAAGTTCGAGGACACCTACGGGTTCAAGATCCTCGGAAGGCCCTACGTCCCCGAGCCGTACTCCGGCAAGTGCATAATCTGCGGGAAGCCGGTCGACAAGGCCGCCTACGCGGCGCACACGATGTGAAAACAGCGGGGGACTATCCCCCGCATTTTACGCTCGCTCGCGCGATGCTTCTTCCAGATCCTCTTTCAGCTTGGCGTACAGGCGGTGCATCGGCCCGAGGTCGATGATGTCCGGGGGCGCCTGATACAGTTTGAATTCCAGGAAATCGACCAGGTCCTTGGCGCTTTCGTCGAATTCCTTCTTGTCCTCCAATCCCGTGTCGATCTGGACCGCCGAGTTGTATCCGCACATGATCAGCAGGTCCTTCATGTCCTTCTTCGGGTCCCCGCTGCTGGGGATCAGCCCCAATCCCTTCCCGATGTCCCCGGCTTTGAGGAAGTCGTACCAGTTGGTGGCCATGGCCGGGGTGAGGAGCAGCATCCCCGTGAACTCCTTCAGGAGCCTCTGGTATCCCGCCAGTCCTCCGACGGCGGTCCCGATGCAGTCGTCGCAGACCCTCCCGTTGCAGTCGCGGAAGACCTCCACCCTGAACGGCAGGTGCTCCTCGGCCCATTTCGTGATGTCCCAGCCGTAGTTGCCGCACATCCCGTAGTAGAGTCCGACGGCGTCGACCCTCCCCTGGAGCATGATCAGCTCGTCGGAGATGAACTCCTTCAGCTTCTCCGGCTCCGCGTGGAGTCCCAGATCGTTCATCTTCACGATGACGTTGTACTCCGACGGGTCGATGTCGACCCATCCGTTCATGAAATCCATCTCGTCGATCTCCTCGAACGGGACGCCCTTCCATTCGAGCTTCCTCTTCAGGCTGCCGTTGTACGGCGTGTCGAGGACGATCACGCGCTTCTTCTCAGGATCGTCCCCGAGACTCCCGATGAGTTCGTCCTCCAGCATAGGGCAAGCGACGATGCCGAGTCTTCCGCTGGTCATGCCATGCGGTACGCGTCAGCCGTTATAGGTCAGTTCGCTAACCTCGATGTTACCTCCGCCGACATCGGAACGGTTATCACGGCCTCCGCGTTCGGATGCGCATGGAATTCCAGGAGAACGAGACGGTCTTCCTCGAGGACGCGTCCGGGAAGAGGCATTGGCTCAAGGTGTCCTTCGGCATGACGAAGGTCCAGGGCCTGGGGGCCGTCGACGGCTCCAAGCTCAAAGGGTTGGACGACGGGGACTCCGTGACGATAGTCGGGAAGGAGTACACCGTCTTCCGTCCAGGAGCGACCGACCTGATCGGATCCCTGGACCGCGGGGCGCAGATAATCACGCCCAAGGATGCCGCCACGATCCTGATGAACTGCGACGTCAAGGCCGGCGACCGCATCCTGGAGATCGGAGCCGGTTCCGGGGGGCTCACCACCGCACTCCTCACCGCCGTGGCGCCCACGGGATGCGTGCACACCCTGGAACTCAAGGACGAGAACGCCAAGAGGGTCGAGCGCAACGTCTCGCGCACCGGATTGGGAGCGTATTGGTCGTACACCATCGGCGATGCGAGGGAAGCGGATCCCGGCATGGAGTGGCAGGCCGACGCCCTGACCATGGACATGCCCGATCCCTGGCTGGCCCTCCCGAATCTCGAGCCCCATCTGAGGTCCGGGGGCAGGATCTGCATCTACGTCCCCAACATGAACCAGGTCGAGAGCTCCGTCATCGCATTGAGGGAGGCGGGGTACGCGGACGTCCGTGCTCTGGAGAACATCCAGAGGTACCTCGAGGTCCATCCCGGAGGCGTGAGGCCGTCCTTCGACACCCTCGGGCACACGGGATATCTGGTCTTTGCTCGCAAGAGGAAATCCCATAGTGCTTGATCGAAAAACCCCATAAACCTCGACATTCGGCGGATTCCGGTACGAAAACGGACCTCAGCGGTTCAACGGACGTCCGGACCCGCCGATTCTATTATATACAATCACCCGTTCCCCGCTACTTACAAGCTTTAAGCTATCCATGGGCCTGTAGCTCAGCTAGGTAGAGCATCTGACTTTTAATCAGGTGGTCAAGGGT
>CAVDQR010000003.1:21334-23390 GCA_963611065.1 Bacteroides ovatus | reverse complement strand
CGTGCGGTCGGAAGGGCGCTTGCCCCACTTGTCCGGCAGAGCGTTCGGGTCCTTAACAGCCATAGCGGGCATGCACGCCCTCCAGGATGGCTTCCAGGACCTCGTCCGGCGTCATGTGGTCGGTGTTGAGCACGAGGTCGTACACGCTCAGGTCGTTGATGTCGATGTCGTACCACTGCTTGTAGCGCTTGGCCTCGGACCTCTGCCTGTCCAGCGTCGCGGCGGTGGCCTGCTCCAGGGTCTCCCCCTCGCGGAGCCCGACCCTCTGCATGCGCACCTCCGGACTGGCGTCGATGTGGATCTTGAACGCGTCTATGCCGTTCCGCGTGAGCATGAACGCCGACAGGCGCGATTCCAGGATCAGATCCTCGTGCGTCCTGGCCATCTGCAGAATCCTCTCGTCGATCATGTTGTCGATGGAGGGGTCCTGCTCGGCGATGTCGCCGAGCTGGGACAGGGTAAGGTGTTTCTCTGCGGCCAGCTCCCGGAATATCCTTCCGAACACGACGGCTTCGAGACCCAGGGTCTCGGAGAGCTTGGCGCAGGCGGTCGTCTTCCCGGATCCGGGTGGACCGCTTATGGTTATCCTCATTCGATCTCAGCCTTCTTGACTTCGAGGTCCAGCGCCCTGAGGTGCTTCCTCAGGAAGATGAACCTGATCAGCCTGTTCTCGATCTGTCCTATGGGCAGGCTCACCATCGTATAGATGACGATCCACGAGGGCATGAACCCGAGCAGCAGCGTGTTCAGGTCGTACCCGGCCGACCACGGGATGTCCACGCGCGGGATGTTGTCCGCGCTGAAGTACTGACCCGTGACGCCCTGGAAGTCCCCGACCAGCAGGAAGTACCATACCCAGGCGTACATCGGCAGCAGGAAGATCATGGTTATGGGCATGGTCTTCATCTGCTGGGTGCTCGCCTCCATGGACATGGCCATGATCTGCGGCTGCATCTCCTGGAGCTTCTTCATCTTGAACAGGTTGTTCTCGATCCTTGCCTGACGGAACTCCTTGTTGAAGTCGCTCTGGATCTGCTGGTTCTTCGCCATCTTGATCGGATCGGTCATCAGGCTCCTGACGATGGTGCTGATCGTGATCATGATCAGCCCGGCGATCATCAGCGTGAGGACGGGATACTTCCCGTCGAATGCCAACGGCCGGAGCACCGTATCCAGAGCCTGGCCGATCTGGGCCCTGAACATCATGACGACCATCATGATCATCAGGACCATCATCATGCCGAGCATCGTCTTGGACGACATCGGCTGGGCCTGCTGCTGCATCTGCTGCATGCTCTGGGGACTTCCGGGGTTGGGCATTCGATCACTCTCCGCCGAAGAATCCGCGCATCACGGGGTTCATCTCCATCATCTGCTCGCGGCCGATGGCCTCGTACAGGTGGATGACGATACCCACGGTCAGCAGCACTCCGGTTCCGCTGGCGTTACCTGTGGTTCCTACCATGTCCGCGCATGCGGCCAGGGCTCCGACCATGGCTCCCGAGAGGATGGTGATGGTGGGGATGTACCTCTCCAGCACCCTCTTGAGGACACGGGGGTCGCGCCTGAATCCGGGGATCTGCATACCGCTGCGCTGGATCTGGTTCGCGACCGCCTCGGGACCGAGGTTCGTGGTCTCGACCCAGAACTTGGCGAACATGATGGATCCCATGACCATCACCGTGAAGTAGATGGCCACGTGCGCCAGATTCTGTATCGCGTTGTGCCCGTTGCCGTACGTCGTCGGATCCAGGATGGGCATCAGCCAGGTGTTCAGACCCGTCGGCGCCGACAGATACCATGCGATACCTCCGGCGGCCGTGGTCGAGCCCGACTCGAAGTACCCGATGCACGAGTTCCCTCCGATGAGGGGGATCTGGCTCAGGAAGCTGTTGCTGTAGAGCAGCAGAGCCACCATGCTCACGATGGCGAGCAGCGAGGACATCAGGATGACCGGGATGTTGCTCGCGTACATCAGCTTGATCGGGTAGCGTCCCCTCGCACCGCGGGCGTTGCCGTGGGACAGGGGGAGCTCGATGCGCGACGACTCCAGGTA
>CAVDQR010000003.1:0-21063 GCA_963611065.1 Bacteroides ovatus | reverse complement strand
TTGGACACGACCTCGTCCATCATGAAGAGGATGTAGGAGCCGGCGAACAGCTGAAGGATCAGCAGCAGCTTGGCCCCCGCACCTCCCAGGAGACTCTCCGCGCCCGAGGAGGGCACCAGGTATCCGAACACCTGGGGCACCGCCTCGAACAGGATCATGACGATGACGAGGAGCTTCAGGACCGACTGGTAGCAGGCCTTGTCCTCGCGTTTCGTGAGATCGAGTTTGATGATCTTCGCGCCGACGAACAGCTGCATTATGATGGATGCAGTGACGATCGGCCCTATGCCGAGTTGCAGTATGGAACCGGAAGCTCCTGCCATGATGGTCCTATACTGAGCGAATATGTCCAGCGACTTGGACTGGTCCAAGCCGTACAGGTACACATTGGTCATCACGAAGTAGAGGACCAATATGATGATGACCCACATCATCTTAGTCCTGAAATGCACGTGGCCTTCAGGACGTTTGACGGAGGGCAGCCTGTCGGACAAAGGCTTCACTTTGTACAACAGGCTAGGTGTCTCTTCCATCCCTATCTACACTCCCGACAGTAGTCTCACTCTTCGGCCGAAGCCTCGGCTATGGATCCGCCGGCCTCGGTGATCTTCTCGCGCGCCTTCTCGGAGGCTTCCGCCACCGTGACGTTCACAGCGAATCCGATGCTCCCGTTGCCGAGGAGCTTGTCGATTCCGGCCTGGGACAGGTCCACCGCGTAGGCGTCCCCGTCCTTCTTGGCGAAGCCCATGGAGACGAACCTCTCGATCTGCTCGGAGAGTTCGCCCACGTTGATGGTGCGGTTGGCCTGCACCATGCACTGGGGCCTCTTGAATCCGTGGCGGCCGTAGTGGTCGCGGTCGAACTTGAGCATACCGATCTTGCCGGTCTTGCCCAGTCCGGCCTGTCCGTGACCGCCGATGATACCGGCACCACGGCCGGATTTCTTTCCGCGTCCGTGGGTCCTGTAACCCCTGAACTTCTTGGTTCTGCTAGGCATCCTTCGCACCTCACAGCATCCTGTTGACGAGGTCGTTGATCTTCGCTCCCCTGTATCCCAGGGCACCGCCGTTCTGGAACGAGCGCTTGTTGCCCTCGTATCCCTTCACGGGCGGGTGGAGGCGGAAGACGGGCTTTGCGCCCTCAACGTCCTTCATCCTGTAGTCGTTCTCGATGATGGCCTTCGCCATGTCGTCGACGGTGGCGAACTCGGACTTCTCCTTGAGGAAGTCGTCGGTGACGGGGGAGTCCCCGGCGACGCGTCCGCGTGCGCGGATCATCGCGGCGAGGGTCTCCTGGTCGATCTCTCCCCAGGTGACGTAGTCCTTGGCCTTCTGCAGCATTCCCTTGATCGAGTCGGTCTCGGGGACGATGACGGCGTGGTTGACCCTGTTGAGTCCCAGGAGGTCCATGGTGTGCTCGATGTCCCTGTTGACATCGGGGATACCGCGGACGCGGATGACGACGTATGCCATCTTCACTCCTCCTGCTGCTCGCCGCTCTCGGCGTAGTTGACCCCGGTGGGGCCGGACACGATGTTCAGGCTCTTGGCCTGCTCGTCGGTGACCCTCATGCGGGACGTCATCCTCAGGGCGTCGAAGGTGGCCATGGCGTAGTTCACCTTGGTCTTCGTGTTGCCCCTGGCGAATCCCCACGCGTCGTTGACGCCGGCCAGGGTCAGGAGGCTCTTCGCCACGTCGCCGACCGCCAGGGAGACACCCCTGGGTGCGGGTTTCAGCGAGACGGTGACGGAACCGGACGAACCGGTGACCTCGAAGGGCAGGCTGTGAGCCTGTCCGCAACCGCACTGCCAGGAGCCGCAGCCCCTCTTGATCTCGATCATGTTCAGCTTGGCGTTGTCGATCGCCTTCTTGATGGAAGGTCCGACCTCCTTGCCCTTTGCCCTGCCGATGCCGATGAACCCGTCGCCGTTTCCGACGATGCAGGTGACGGCGAACCTGACCCTCCTTCCGGAGTCGGTCATCCTCTGGACCATGTTGAGGTCGATGACCTCGTCCTTCAGGTCCGGGAGGAGGATGTCCACGATCTCGGGCTCGCGCAGGGGCAGCTTGGTGGCCAGGGCGTCGCTCATGGTGGTGACCTCTCCGTTGAGGACCATCTGTCCCAGTCTCGTTTTGGGAACCCAGTCAGCCATTTCACTCAGCCTCCATCTTCTCTTTCAGGCCGTTGATCTCGGCCTCGATTGCTTCATCGATGTGCTTCCCGAGGAGCCTGTCCTCGGAGGGGAGGACGTCCTCTCCGTGGGGGACCTCGAGTCCCGCATCGCACATTCCGGCGACGGTGGCGAACAGAACGCCTCCGTGCTGGACCTTCTGCATGCCGATGTCGAGCACAGCGTACTCGATGCCGGCCTTGACAGCCCTCTTCCCCGCGAGGTACCCGACGAGGTACGCGGCGGGGATCGAGGAGCACGAGCGGGTCCAGCCCATTGCGGCCAGCTCCCTGGTGCTCGCGGACGCGAGGATCCTGTCGCCCTCCATCCCGAACTCTCCGAACTGGATGGTGACGTTCTTGTTGGACCTCCTGACGATCGCCCTGGCCTCGTGGCTCGAAAGGAGCCTCTTGCGGGCGTAGTAGTCGGTGCGCTCCTCTCTCCTCCTGCGGAAGGCTACGTTGTATCTAGGACCGTTTGCCATCAGTTCTCCTCCTCCTTGAGGTGACCCGCGGCGATCATGTGCTGCCTCAGGTGCCTGCGGGACTTGAACATGCCTCCCTTGGCCTTCCTGTAGTACAGCCTGTAGACTGCGGGGGTGATCTTGCCGTCGGCCCTGAGGGTCTTCAGCTCGTCGCGGATGGGCCTGATGGTGGCCATCCAGCGCTCCTTGTCGCGGACGCGGGCGTTGGCGGTTCCCTTCCTGGATCCGGGTCCCTTCCTCTTCCCGCTGGCCTTCTGGCCTGCGGCGTACCTTATCCTGGCCTTGGACGTGCCGTTCTTCGGCTTCGCCTTGATCAGGCCGGATGCGATGGCGGTGCGGATGTCGGCGCGGGTGATGCAGTCCTCGACCTCGTCGAGACGGTCCGGGTTCATCCAGACCCTGTTCTGCCCGCACTTGAGGACCTCTGCGGCCATCCTTCTCTGGTTGCTAAGATCGGACATGACTCACACCATCCTGTTGAGGACCCTGATGCCGAGCTCGTCCGCCCTGTCCTCGATAGCCATCCTCTTCTTCGTTCCGACGGTTCCGCCGACGCGGACCGCCTGCTTCTTGGGATCGATGTTCTCCAGACCCTCGACGTTGTAGACGAGGACCTCCTCGAATCCGGACGGGTGGAGACCCCTGACCTCTGCGGGTCCGCGGTATCCGACCTCGACCATGGGCGGGCGCCTCTTGAGGCCCCTCTTCATCTTCGAGTGGATTCCCTTGGGCTTCCTCCAGTTCTCTCCGAGCTTGGAGTATCTGAACCACTCCTGCCTCTTGAAGGCGGGCCTCCTTCCGGAGATCATGGCCCTCTTGGCGAGTGCGTCGGTGGTCTCGTCGTCCAGCTCGGGCTTGAGCTTGACGACGTACGCTCCCTGGGACTGCTCCACGACCTCGGATCTCTCCTCGGCTGCGGGCGCGGCGGGCTCCTCGGAACCCTCCAGCGCGTCCTTCCAGGCTGCGACCGTCTTCGGCCCGACGCCGGAGCAGGTCTTGATGACGGTCTTGAGCTTCTCGTCATCGTTGATGGCCTCCTTGAGCTCGGCCACGCTGCCGATGCCGATTCCCTTGAGCTCCTCGACGTTGGTGTCGCTGAGGCCTTTCAGGTCGGTAAGATTCTTGACTGTCATTCTTTCACCTTGTGGGACTTCTGGACGATGTAGATACCGTCCTGGAACGTTCTCTTGTCGAATCCCAGCCTGGAGGTGGCCCTCTCGAGGTTGGCCGCGGTCTGCCCGCAGGCCTCGATGTCGATACCCTCCACGGTCACGTCCTGGCCGCTGACCTTGACGGTGCAGCCCCTGACGATGTTCGCGAAGCGGGGGGCGTGGCCTCCCATGTAGTTGTTGATCTCGACGCGGTCCCCCTTCACTGCCACCTTCATGGGGAAGTGGGAGAAGACGATCTTGAGGTGGTAGGTGTATCCCTCGGTCACGCCGTGGACCATGTTCCTTACATGCGCGACATAGGTTCCGACCATGGCCTTGTCCTTGATCCTGGGGTACTCGCAGCTGACGCTGACCTCGGCCCCGTTCACGGCCACATCGATTCCAGGGTGCGCGAAGTTTCTGCTAAGTTCTCCCTTGGGCCCTTTCACGGTGAGGACGTCTCCGTCCTTGGTCACCGTGACGCCGCCGGGTATAGCGATGGTGCTTTCGATTTTCCCTGCGATTGTCATTCTTATTCCTCAGTACACGTAAGCGAGGAGCTTTCCCCCGATCCCGAGCTCTTTGGCGCGGTCCTGGGTGATCACTCCGGCGGTTGTTGACATGATCAGGAGTCCGAAGTCCTGGGCAGGCAGGAACCTGGCCTCGAACCTCTCGACGTCCGCCAGTTTGACGGAGTACCTGGGCTTGATCACGCCGCAGTTGTTTATGGCCCCATCGAGCATGACGCGGAACTTGCCCGCCTTTCCATCCTCGATGTACTCGAACTGGGTGACGTATCCGCGGTCCTGCATGACCTTGAGCACGCGCCCGATGAGCTTGGATGAGGGCTGTATCATGCACTCGGATTTACCGTTGAGTGCCGCATTTTTGATGACGCACATCGCGTCGTTGAGTGGATCGCTCTGCATCTGGAACACCTCACGAATACTTCTTGAATCCCAGCTCGGGGGCCATGTCCCTGAAGCACTGGCGGCAGAGATGCATGCCGTACTTCCTGATGATCCCCCTCCTGCGTCCGCAGCGGGTGCAGCCGACAGACCTTCCAAACTGCTTCTTCGGCTTCATTCGACCACCTGTACCTCGAACTTGTCTTTCATGAACTGGATGGCCTCCGCGCGGTCCACGCGGTGGCTCTTGGGGATCCTCCTGGAGAGCAGGGGCCTGAGGGCGACCCTCTTGCCGGGCCTCTTCAGGACGACGCTGACATCCATTCCGAAGATTCCGATCTCGGGGTCGTACTTCATACCCTCGAAGTCGGTGTAATCGGAGATGCCGAAGGACATGTTCCCCTCCTTGTCGAAGGAGTACTCGGGAACGCGGTGCTCCCTGATGGAGAGCGCCTTCCTGATGAACTCCTCCGCGGTCTCGCCGCGCAGGGTGACCTTGCATCCGAGGGGCATGCCCACCCTGATGCCGAGGTCCCTGTTGACTGTCTTGGAGATGGTCTCCACGGGCTTCTGTCCGGTGACCATCTCGAGGACCTTCTCCGCCTTGACGAGCCTCTCGCCGGCCTCGCCGACGCCGATGTTGACGACGACCTTGTCGACGGACAGCTGCCTCATGACGTCGCTCATTCGGACGCCTCCGGCAGCTTGATGGCGGGCGCGGAGCCGCCGATGACGAAGCAGTTCGTCACGACGGTCTCGGTCCCGTCCGTGAACAGCACGATGTTCGCGGCGGGTCCCTTGATGGTCTCGACGGACTTCACGGTCTTGACGGATCCGGCGTGGGATCCCTCTTTGACGAACACGGTGGCGTTGGCCGCCATGGGGTAGTGGTCCAGGACCTTCTGCCCGTCGAACGCGATCTTGAGGGTGTCCCCGCACTTGTAGTCGTTCTTGTCCAGGAGGAGGTTCCTGCCGCCGCTGAGGTTGAGCTGGAACTTGCCGCCCTTCACGATGGTCTTGTCCTCGATCCTGCACAGCTCCCATGCGGCCTCGTCGGCGTCGATGGGGACGAGGGCGAGCTTGCCCTTGTCGGTGATGAGCATGCGGAAGGCGAGGTCCATCTTGGGCACGGACACGACGTCCATGAACCCGACGGGCATCTTGGGGTTCTTGACGGCCTTGCCGTCGACGAAGAACTCCCTGTTCCCGATGATCCTCTTGGCCTCCCTGGCGGTGTCGCAGGCGCCGACCATGTCCCTCAGGACGGTGACGGCGGCCATGGACTCCTCGACGGAGTGCGCTCCCGCGCTCTGCTTGGCGATGAAGACGTTGGCCTTCCTCTTGAGGGGCCAAGTCCTGGGCGCCGCGAGCCTCTTCATGTGGTCGCTCATTGGCTAGCCTCCTTGGATTTCTTGGAGAGGGCGTCGACCCTCCACGGGTCCTCCGTGTTCAGCTTGGTGATCACGAGGTTGGACGCGTGGATCGGGCGCTCGGCGGCGGTGCCGTCGGCCTGGTTGATCGTGATCCCGTCGATGGCCACGCGGCCGGTCTTGGTGTACACGTTCAGCACTTTTCCCTCGATGTTTCTGATGTCCTCGTTGCCGCGGACGACGATGACGGTGTCCCCCTTGCAGACCCTGGTGCTGCGGACCCCGTACTTCTCGCGGAGTTCGGCGCTCAGGTGCGCGGAGAGCATCTTCCTCTTGACGTGCGCGGAGGCATTGGCCTGGTTCTTCCTCTGGACCCTTGCTTTGCTGCTTGCCATTCCTCACACCTCACACGATGATGCTGGCCGTCGCGGACACACGGGGCCACCTCTCGGCGGCCTCCCTTGCCACGGGACCCTTGATGTCGGTTCCTTTCGTCTCCCCGGTCTCGGTGGTGATGACGGCGGCGTTGTCCTCGAAGTAGACGATCGTTCCGTCGGGCCTCCTCATGGGGCGCCTCTGGCGGACGATGACTGCGAAGACGATCTGCCTCCTCATCTGAGGGGTTCCCTTCTTCACGGATGCGATGACGAGGTCCCCGACGCCTGCGGAGGGGACCCTCCTGGCGACGCCGTGGTACCCGGGAACGGTGATGATCTCGATCTCCTTCGCTCCCGTGTTGTCGATGACCGTGAGCCTGGAGCCGTTCTGGAGGCCCCTGGTCTGGTTTCCGGCGATTCCCTTCATTCACTCCACCTTCTCGATGACGACGTACGCGACGGTCTTGGAGATCGGGCGGCACTCTGCGATCCTGACCCTGTCCCCGGCCTTGACGCCGAGGCAGCTGGGGCAGTGGGCGGAGTACCTGTTGCTCCTCTTCTCGTACCTCTCGTACTTCTGCGCGTACTTCATGTACTGGCGCTCGACGACCACGGTCTTGTTCATCTTGACCGTGGACACGACGCCATCGATGATCTGTCCCCTCACGGGAAGGGTCCCGTGGAAGGGGCAGTTGGGATCGTCGCACTCTCCTTTGGGAGGGGCGACCTCGATTCCGATGTTCCTGATTTCTGCTGTCATTTCTTCACCTAACCTTCTTTATCCTGTCTTCTGGTCGGTGGGTTATCTCTGAACCTCTGATGACGAACGTCCTGCCCTCGTGACTGAACCTGAACTCATTGCGTGGTTTGGGTACCATTCTCTCAGTTCCGGCCGATTCTATGGTGAACGTGTTCTTCGTCTCGTCGACCACTTTGCCGGCTATGCCGGAGTATGGCTCTGACAGCACTTCCACGTCCAATCCAATGAGCTCGGTCCTCACGAAGTGGTTGTCTCTCATCTGACCTCTGTGCGGAATCCCATCTCCTCCAGGACTGCTTTGACCTTCTTCTTGTGGTCGCCCTGGAGTTCGATGCGGCCGTCTTTGCAGGTTCCGCCGGCGGCGCATCTGTTCTTCAGCTTCTTCGCGAGAT
Organism: Bacteroides ovatus; assembly: GCA_963611065.1. Taxonomy (GTDB): domain Archaea; phylum Thermoplasmatota; class Thermoplasmata; order Methanomassiliicoccales; family Methanomethylophilaceae; genus Methanoprimaticola. The sequence continues at coordinate 13,451 of CAVDQR010000003.1, read as the reverse complement.
CGTTGATATCGATGTCGTTCTCATCGATACCGTCGATCACGGTGACGGTCTTGCCGTATCTGCGGCTGTCGATCGAGATCCTCACGGTCTGCTGCTCGCGTGCGATCTCCTCGCACATGCACAGCTCCTTGGGCAATCCACATACTGGGCAGATCTCAGCCATCAGCTCTTCTCCTCCTCCTTCTGGACGGTGAGGATCCTGGCGATGTTCAGCCTCAGGGCGCGGATGGCCCCGGGGCTGGAGGGGGCTCCGCCCATGGCGGAGACTCCCCTCTCGTGCATCAGTTCGTCGCGGAGCTCCTTCAGCTTCTGGTTGCGCTCCTCGACGCTCATGTTCCTGATGTCGGCGGTCTTGAGGGCGGCCATGTCACTGCACCTCCTCGGTCGCCTCTGCTGCCTCCTGTGCGGGGGCCGCTGCGGGGGCGAAGAGGTCGGGGAGGACGGCTGCCGCCTCGGTCTTGTTGAGGACGCTGATGTCCGCGGGGAGCTTGGAGTCCCTGGCCATGATCTCGACGGTCACTCCGATGACTCCCATCTTGAGCTTCGCGACGGCGTATCCGCGGTCCATGAACTGGGCCTTGGGCTCGCCGCAGAACTTGATGGAGCCCTCCTTGAACTTCTCGGTCCTGTGCCTCTGTCCGGTCAGCTTGCCCGCCACGATGATGTGGCATCCGCGAGCGCCGGCGTCCATGATCCTGCGGACCGTGGAGTGCCCCGCCCTGCGGAAGTGCCAGCCCCTCTCGAGGGAGAAGGCGAGCTTCTCGGCCATGATCTGAGCGTTCAGGGAAGCGTTCTCGACTTCCTGGACCTCGATCTGGGGGTTCTCGAACCCGAAGCGGTCCTCGATGACCGTGGTCAGGTTCTTGATGGTCTGTCCGCGGCGTCCGATGACGAGCCCGGGCCTCTCGGTGGTGAGAATGACACGGGTCCCCATGGGGGTCCTCTGGACATCGAGTCCTCCGAACCCCGCGCGGCTGACCTCCTTCATCAGGTACTCCTTGAGGAGGACCCTGCGGATGTTCTCGGCTACGAATTTCCTCTCTGCTGCCATTTCACTCGACCTCCTCGATGATGATCTCGAGGTTGACGGTCTCCTGGTTCCACTGGGTGGCGCGGCCGTGTGCCCTGGGCATGTGCCCGGGGATGGTGCGGCCCCTAGCGACGGAGATCGTCGCGATGGCCATGTTGGAGACGTCCAGACCCTTGTACTCCGCGTTGGAGGCGGCGGAATCGAGGACTCCCAGGATGGCCTTCGCGGCCTTGACGGGGTACCTTCCGGGACCCACGCCGGGCTTGTGCGAGACGCGCTTGTTGTATCTCTTGAGGGGGACTGCCCTCTTCTTGTCGATGACGTCCTCCAGGGCCTGCCTGGCGACTTCGACCTTCATGCCGCGGATCATTCCGGCGACCTCGCGGGCGAACTTCGGGGAGACGGGCATCTCCCTTCCGAGGGCCTTCGCGGTCGTGTCGGGGTCCGCTGTTGCTGTGTATCCTGAAACCATGATAGACACCTCACTTGAGCGGCATGAACTTCGAAGACCTGGTAGCACCGACTCCGGGTCCGGAGTGCACCGGGGGCTTTCTGGTGAGGATGAACTCACCGAGGAAGCATCCGATCATCTCGGGCTTGATCTCGACGTCCTTGAATTCCTTGCCGTTGTAGATGCTCACGGTCTTGCCGACGAACTGGGGGATGATGGGCAGGTCCCTGCGGTGGGTCCTGACCGGCTCCTCGGCCGTCATCAGCTTGTCGAACAGGAGCTGCTGCTCGTAGTTCAGACCCCTGAGGTAGGTCCTCCTTGCCCTGGAGGGCAGGAGTCCGAGGAACTCCTCGAACGGCATGGCGAGGAGCTGCTCCATGTTGTACCCGCGGTACAGGAACTCCTTCTTCCTCCTCGCCTGTATCGCCGATGCCTTCTTCCTGGACTTTCTCCTGGAGGCCTTCGCCGATCCTGCGATGATCTTCTTTGCCATGATATCACTTCTTTACCTTTTTCTTAGGAGGCAGGAAACCCACCTTCTGACCGGGCGATGCGGTCCTCTTCTGACAGTTGGGTCCACCGACGTGGGCGTGGCTTCCGCCTCCGTGGGGGTGGTCTACGGGGTTCATCGCGACTCCCTTGGTCTTGAAGGCCGCGGTGGACCTGGACCTGAGGGTGTGGACGTTCTTACCCGCCTTGGCGAGGGGCTTGTCTCCCCTTCCGCCGCCTGCGACGACGCCGATGACGGCGCGGCAGTCGGGGCTGAACTCCTTCAGCGTACCGGAGGGCATCATGACGACGACCTTGTCTCCCCTGGAGACGACGGTGCCGGAGGATCCGGCGGTCTTGACGAACTTTCCTCCGTCCCCGGGCCTGGCCTCGACGTTGTGGACGAGGGTACCCTCGGGGATGTTCATCAGCTGCGTGATGTTCCCGGCGGCGATGTCCCTGCCGCCGATGGTGATGGTCTGTCCGACCTTGGTCCCCTCGACAGCGAGCTGGTAGTCGGTCCTGCCGTTGAGGTCCAGGACTGCCAGCGGGCAGGTCCTTCCGGGGGCCTGGATCAGGTCCTTGATGACGGCGGAGCCCTCTGACATGGCGGGGAGCCTCACGTCGTCGACGTGCCTGTGGCTGGGCGAGCGGTACAGCGAAGTCCCGCGGCCGCGCCTCTGAGGAATCAATCTCTTTCCCATGTTCACTCACCTTCAGAAGACTCCGACGCGGGCACCGACATCCTCTGCGGAGTATCCGTCCGCGAGCTTGATGATGGCGTGCTTTCCGTCTTTCTGTATTCTGACCCACACCTTCTCGACCTTGACCTCGAAGCGCTCCTCGAAGACGGTCTTGATCTGGTGCTTGTCGGCGTTCCTGTTGACGATGAACTCGATCCTGTTGCCGTCCTTGTGGCCCTGGGTCGGGGTTCCCGACATGTGGTTCATGGCCTTCTCTGTGACGTACGGCCTGATGAGAACGTCGCTCTGCTTCATTGGGTCCAGCCTCCTATGGCCTCGATGGCGGATTTGGTGTAGACCGTGAGCCTTCCGGCATCTCCGCCGGGGGCGAGGATGCTCGTGTTGAGGGTCTTGACCTCCTCGACGGTGACTCCGGGGATGTTGGCGGCGCTCTTGAAGATGGGCGCTCCCCTCTCCTCGTCGCTGACGACGATGAGCACGGAGACAGGGGTCCTGTACCTCCTGTTCCTCATCTTTCCCCTTCCGGCGCGGATCTTGCGGCCGTCCTTGGCGCGCTCGACATCGTATCCGATGCCGATCTTCTCGAACACCTCGATGACGTCGGCGGTGGTCTTGAGGTCCTTGAACTCGTCCTCGATGACCACGGGGAACGACACGGAGTCGTCGAACTGGTGGCCGCGGGCCTTCACGCACTCCGCGCAAGCCGTGGCGGCGAGTGCGGACTGGCGGGCGATCTTGGCCTCCTTCTTGTTGACCTTCTGTGCCCACTTCCTCTCGGGCACGGGCGGGTGCGCCCTCCTTCCCGAGACGTTGTTGGGGGACTCTCCGGCCTTTCCGAGACCGTGGATCCTCTGGTTGCGGGCGGATCCGGTTCCCTTTCCGCGGGTGCTGACGGCGTGCCTCATTCCGGACTCCTTGGAGGGTCCGTAGGGCTGCCTGCCGTTGGCGGCCGCGGCCAGGACTGCTTTCTTGATTATGTCGGGCCTGTAGGGGGTCTCGAACGCCGCGGGAACATCCACGGTGCCCGCGACTCCTCCGCGGACCGAGTAGACATTGGTCTGTGCCATTCTCATGCCCCCTGCTTGGACTCTGTGGACACGTAGGTGACATCGACGGCGTCGTTGTCTGCCTTCTTGGGCATCCTGGTCGCATCCCTGAATCTGATGAGCCTCTTGGTCGGTCCGGGAACGGAGCCGTAGACCAGGACGTAGCCGTTCCTGACCTCGCCGTAGTTGAGGAAACCGCCCTTGGGGGTGACCTCGGAGCCCTCGGCGCCGACCTTGATGATCTTCTTGTTGAACTCGGTCCTCTGGTGGTATCCCATCTGACCGGATCCGGGAACCGTGGACCTGACGTACCCGGGTCTCTTGGGCCCGAGGTTTCCGATCCCGCGGCGGTGCTTGCTGTTCCTGTGGGAGAGCAGCTTGACGCCCCAGCGCTTCGTGACTCCCTGGAATCCCTTTCCTTTCGTGACTGCGATGACATCGGTCAGCGCGCCCTCGGCGACGAAGTCGGTGAAGTTGACCTCGGTCCCGAGGATCTTCTTCGCGTACTCGACGCGCTCGTCGATGGTCCCGCCGGCGATCCTGAGCTCCATGAGGTCGGGGACCTTCTTGGGGACTCCGGTGACCATCTTGGGCTGGGTGTACGCCAGGATGCGGACATCCTCGATGTCCAGACCGTCGTACTTGGCGAACGTGCTCTCGTCGTGGTTCTTGGGGACGCACAGGCGCTTCCCCAGGAGGGGGTCCAGCTCCTTGGCCCAGACCTCTCCGGCGGTCTTCAGACCGACCACGCTGCTCTCGTAGAACCTGACGGCGGCCACCTTCATGGGGGGCACCTCGACAACCGTCACGGGCACCTGGACCTCCATTCCGGAGGTGGTGCTCTTTGCGCGCTTGTCCACGACGAAGGCGTGGGTCATTCCGGCTTTGTATCCCGCGAATCCCTGAATCTTAGGGGCTCCGCTGATCTCGGGCCACGAATCCAGCCTCGGCGTCTGCGACTGCGCTCTCTTCCTAGGGCCGTATGCCCTGGATCCTCTCTTAGGACGTCTCCTTTGCGGCATGTTTTAACCTGCCTGCGAGGGTATCTTCGCTAACCTCGCGCTATCAGACGAACAACGTCTAATGCTCCGACCGTGACGCCCCTCACGTCCCAAGAACCCTGGGGGGATGCGGGACGGAAATGGGTTGCTTTCGCATTGCCCGATGCGTCTGGTCGAACACTATTATGTCCAATCTAAGGGTCGTGTATAGGGGTGCCCTATATAACCTTATGTGCGGGCCTCTATTATAGGAAAGAAAGGGAGGGAAGGGGTTTCGGGGAAGGCGCTCAGAGCTTGCCTTCCTTGGCCTTCTTCTGGGCCCTCTTCATGCGGGCCTTGGCGTCGAATCCGGTCGCCTTCTCGGCGAACTCGTTGAGGCGCCTCTTGCTGTCGAGGATGGCGTCGTCGGACATCCCGCCGTCCTTGTTGACGGTGGCGATGTCGAGCTTGTCCTTGGCGAGCACCTTGACCTCGATCCTCTCGAGGACCCCGTAGGAGGAGACGAGCACATCGCCCTCCTTCGAGACGTTGCCGAACACGTCGCCCATCATCTTCTCGAGGAGGTCCCCCTCGATGTTCTTGAACCAACCCTTCTTGATGTCGTACTCCACGGTGTCACATCCTGAGTGCCAAATCGTTTTCCAGCCCGCGGTCGAGATCCGCGGGGGTCCCCAGGATCGACTCGGACTCCATGTAGGCCCTCCACCTGTCCCTGCATGCGCAGGAGACGTCGAGGTCTCCGACATCCTGGCTATAGCTGAACTTCTCGATGGCGTCGAGGGCGCGCTGGTCGCACTCGCCGCAGTTGTGGACCCCTCTCGAGGCGCCTCCCCCGGACGGGGACGACATGAGCCTCGAATCAACAGTGCCAGACAGCTGCCTGAACACCTCTATGAGGGACCATATCCAGGGCGACCTGAAGTCGCCCTTCTTCCAGAGGCGCTCCACGTAGGTGCCCCTCTGGACGTTGAGCGGGTTGACGGAGATCTCGTCGGAGAACGGGGCGGCGAACCTCGCGGAACGCACGGCGTCCTCAATGGCGGCGGATTCCGTCATGAACGGGGGCTTGAGGAGCAGGTACGTCCTCACGCCGTACCCCTGCGACTTCAGGAGCTTTCCCGCTCTCTCGATGTCGCTCGGGGTGAATCCCTTGTGAACCGATTTCTCGAGGACCTCCGGATCGGAGCTCTCCAATCCCAATGCGACGGTGACCGTCTTCGGCACGTCCTTCAGGGAATCCTCGGTGATGAACTCGGGACGGCTCTCGAAGAGGATGCGCTCGCATCCGGAGAACGCCTCGAAGATCTTCGCCCTCACGGACGGGGGGATCTCGTTGTCGTCGAGGAAGCTCCCCGACGTGTAGATCTTGACGAAAGGCTCGTCCTTGTAGCGGGACAGCGCCTGCTCGAGCTGCTTCAGCAGATCCTCTTCGGTGACGCCGCCCAGGGAGGCCTCCCTGTAGCCGCACATGGTGCACCCTCCGCTCTTGACCCAGCAGCATCCGTTGGTGCGCATGATCATGACCATGGCGTCGACCTTGCGGCCTCCGGACATGTCAGATTCCTTCCAGACGGCCTCCAGCTGGGACGGGGACCTTTTATCCTTCATCGACCCAGGCTATCCTGAACCAGATAGAAAATCGTTTCCAGTGGACGCACAGGCACGACAATGCGATGTGCCAGCATGCGCATTCCCGCTCCTCGGCCCGGACGGCCGTCCGCGCAAACGTCTTTATGTGCGCGCGCATGCGGTGTCGATTACAATGTCCATGAGAATCGTCGTCATCGGATCGGGCGCCGCCGGAATGTCCGCCGCCTCGTCCGCTAGGAAGGCCTCGAAGGACGCCGAGATCACCGTCATCACAGAGGACGAGGACATCGCCTACTCGCCCTGCGCCATCCCCTGGGGGATCGAGGGAAAGACAGGCTGGTCCGACATCGTCATGCACGACCCGTCCTACTACAGGGCCGAACGCGGCATCGAAGTCATCATCAAAACGAAGGTCGAAGCGGTCGACAGCGACAAGAAGGAGGTCACGGCCGGAGGGAAGACCTATCCGTACGATTCCCTCGTCATCGCCACCGGAGGGACCGTCTTCGTGCCCCCCATAGAGGGCAAGGACCTCGGGAACGTCTTCGTCGTCAGGACCGTCAGGGACGGGAAGGAGATCCAGAAGGCCCTCGCCGACGCGAAGGACGTCGTCATCGGAGGGGCCGGCGTCATCGGGCTCGAGCTCGCCGTCGCCCTGAAGGACATGGGCAAGGACGTCACGGTCATCGAGATGATGGACCAGGTCATCCCGCGCATCGCCGACAAGGACATGGCCGACGTCATCCAGGCCGACCTGGAGAAGAGGGGCATCAAGTTCGTCATGAAGGCCCCGATCCAGGCCGTCAAGGGTACCGGCAAGGTGCAGAGCGTCACCGCCGCCGGCGCCGACTATCCGTGCGACGTCATGATCTTCGCCACCGGCGTCCGCGCGAACCTCGAGATCCCGAAGGCCCTCGGACTCGACATCGGACAGCTCAACGCGGTCATCGCCGCGCCCACCATGAACGCCTACAGGAGGGGACGCCTCGTGCCCGACATCTACGTCGCCGGGGACCTCGTCCAGTGCCAGTCCGCGGTCATGCCCGGGGCGACCATGAGCCAACTGGGATCCACCGCCGTCAAGCAGGGACTCGTCGCCGGCAACAACGCCGCCCACGGCCCCAAGAGGACGTTCGGACCCGTCGCCAGCCCCTGGGTGAGCGCCATCGGAGACCTGCAGATCGCAGGCACCGGACTGTCCCTCGGACTCGCGTCCTGGTACGGCATCGACACCGTCTGCGGCAAGGCCGAGGGCCTCACCCGCGCCAGATACTACCCCGGAGGCATGCCCCTGACCGTCAAGGTCCTCGCCGACCGCTCCACGCACAGGCTCATCGGGGCCCAGATCATCGCCGGGGAGGAAGCGACCGGACGCATCAACTGGCTGACATCCGCGATCATCGACGGGAAGACCGCCGAGGCCTTCCTCACGGATTCGGAGAACGCGTACTGCCCCCCGACCAACATGGTGAGGGACGTCGTCATGAGCGCCGTGGAGGACCTCTGCGGCAAGCTTGCGCTGTGATCCGATGAAGTACGAGGAGTACAAGCAGCTCTACAACCAGCTCCGCGTCCCCTCGGACGTGGAGCGCCTGTCGGACACCTACGACGCCAGGATGCTGGACAGCCTGTTCACGCAGAAGACCACCCGCGAGGTGAAGAAGCGCTTCTACATCGTGAAGGACGCGTCCCCCAAGATGCTGAAGGAGTGGAACAAGGGCAGGTCCATCATGGAGCTGTCGGAGAAGTACCGCTTCCCCCCGCTCCTGACGGCCATGTTCATCTTCCTGGAGGACGGAGCGACCAAGAAGGAGTTCTGGGCCTACGTCCGCGACCCCTCGCTCCTGGAGAGCGAGGAGACCGCCGCTGAGGTCCAGGAGGCGGTGGACAACGACATCGTCTACTCCCCGGCCGCCAACGACCGCCAGAGGGAGCGCGGGCTGTGGGGGGAGGACCTCCTGCACCAGTGGCTCGACGGACAGGGCATCACATACCGCACGGAGAACGACCTCCGCGGGACCGAGTTCACCAAGACCCCGGACTGCCTCCTGGACAAGCCGGTGATCTACGAGGGGCACGAGATCCACTGGGTCGAGAGCAAGGCCTCCTTCGGGGACAACACGGAGTTCAGGTTCAACTCCCGCAAACAGCTGGTCCCGTACACGAAGCTCTTCGGTCCCGGACTCGTGGTCTACTGGGTCGGATGCCTCGACGATCTGGAATGTCCCGACGAGGTCTTCGTCTGCGACATATCCGTCCTGCAGAAGACCCTCCAGAAGATGGAGTGAGGACGTCCCGTCCCGCCCGACGGCGGGGCGGAGCGTCCGTTCTTTTCCTTTATATACGACGGCACCTAGACTCCGTCGAGGCAGAGATGAGCGACAAACTCGGATTCGGACTCATGAGGCTCCCGAAGAACGGGGACGCCATCGACATAGAGCAGACCAAGACCATGGTGGACATGTTCATGGACGCCGGGTTCTCCTACTTCGACACCGCATGGGCGTACGAGGGGAGCGAGGACGCGATCAGGCAGGCCCTGGTGGAGAGGTACCCCAGGGACAGGTTCAGGCTGGCCACCAAGAACGCCGCATGGATCAGGTGCGAGAAGCGCGAGGATGCGGTGAAGCAGCTGGAGACCTCCCTCGAGAGGACCGGTGCCGGGTACTTCGACAACTACCTCCTGCACAATCTGGGGGAATCGCGCACCAGGGTGTTCGACGACTTCGGCATGTGGGATTTCGTGAAGGACCTGAAGGACCGCGGTCTGATCAGGCACTACGGGTTCTCGATCCACGGCACCGCCGATGAGCTCGAGCAGATCCTCGACGCCCACCCGGATGCGGAGTTCGTGCAGCTGCAGATCAACTACGCCGACTGGGAGAGCCCGTCGATCCAATCCCGCAGATGCTACGAGGTCGCCCGCGAGAGGGGACTCCCCGTGATCGTCATGGAGCCGGTCAAGGGCGGGATGCTCGCCAATCCGCCGGAATCCGTGAAGGCCGTACTGGAAGAAGCGGAGCCGGGATCCACACCGTCCTCTTGGGCCCTCAGATTCGCCGCGGACCTGGAGGGGGTCGAAGTGGTCCTCTCCGGAATGAGCGATATCGCCCAGATGGAGGAGAACATCCGCACCCTGAAGGGATTCGACGGCATGTCCGCTTCCGAGAAGGCGACCATCGCCAAAGCAGCAGACGTCCTGAACTCCATCGACATCATCCCGTGCACCTCGTGCGAATACTGCGCCAAGGTGTGCCCCAAGGGCATCGGAATATCGGGATCCTTCGCGGCGATGAACATGCTGACGCTCTACGGCGACATGGGCCTCGCGGCGCACCAGCTCGGATGGCTCGTGGATGGCCACGGGAAGCTCCGCGCCTCGGAATGCATCAAATGCGGGAAGTGCGAGAAGGCCTGCCCCCAGCACATCCCGATAGTCGAAGAATTGGAGAAGGTCGCCGGGACCTTCCGATCCCGACGACATTGATTTTCAGGGAGACCGCGGCCTTCACTGGCCGTGGTTCTCCTGTCTGAGCTCGCCCAGGGTGGCGACCCTCTCGGCGTAGGCGTCGTGCTTGTGGATGGATTCCTCGGAATCGCTGATCACATCGACGGCGACCTCGTCCGGGAGATCGGAGTACTTGGCGACGACCCTCTCGAGCACGCCCCTGACCACATCCTCGACGAACTTGGTGTTCCTGTGGGCGTTGATGACCACCTGTCCCTCGTCGGGCCTCTTGAGGAGCTCGAAGGTGGGCGACGAGAATGAATCCTCGACCAGGTCGATCAGATCCTCGGCCTCGATGCTCACGTCCTCGGGCATGGTGACCTCGATGGTGCACACGTTCCTCTGGTTGTGGGACATCACGGGCATGTCGCCCTCGTAGCCGAGCATCTCGGTGACGGTCTGCTGGGCGCAGGGGCATGCGGTCATGCCGACTACACGTGCTCCGACCATCTTGGTGATGGGTCCGCCGCGGACGATGGTGCCTCCGGCGAGGAGTGTGTAGATCTCGAAGGTGTCCCTGCCCTGGGGGGTCTTGTTCGGCTTGTAGTACTCGGCCGAGATGTGGACCTCCGCGTTCTGGGCGTACTCGTGGTGCACGAGGAGTCTTTTGCAGATGTCCGCCGCCATGTCCTCGATCGCGGTCACGGGGTGGCGCATGCTCTCCTCGACGACCTCGTTGATGACCTCGACGTTCCTCGACATGTGCGAGCCCTTCTGGTCGGCGGGGAGGTCGACGTAGATGTCCATGGAGCAGCTGAGGGTGTTGTTGAGCGTCCTGCCCAGCCCCTCCCTCTGGACGAGCACCGGCTTGCGGACGTTGCGGACACCCACACGGGTTAGCTTAAAGCTGGCATCGCCCTTGCCGTACTGCAGGTCGCACTTCAGAGTCATGGTTCGCCTAAATCGCGGGCCAGTCTTAAATGGAGCGCCATCTACGGGGAATCGGGTAGGAGATGCGTTGCGGAGTAGATGAAGCGGGCCGCGGTTCGGTCATGGGACCGCTGGTCGTGGGAGCCGTTTGGTCCCACGACGACGACATCCTTTCGAAGATCGGCGTGAGGGATTCCAAGAAGCTCACGCCCAAGGTCAGGGAGAGGATGTACGGGGAGATCGTCGAGAAGGCGGACGGATGGACCGTGGTGATTGCCAGCGCCGCAGACATCGACGAGAGGAGGAAGCAGATGTCCCTCAACGACGTCGAGCTCAACATGTTCGCCGAGGCCGTGCTGGCACATCCCTGCGACACCGTGTACGCGGACTGCCCGGACGTCAACGAGGCGAAGTTCTCGCAGCGCCTGGAATCCCTGACCCGCGGCAAAGAGATTATAGCAAAGCATAAAGCGGACGATACGTACCCGGTGGTATCAGCAGCCTCCATCGTGGCCAAGGTGACCCGCGACAGGATGATCGAGGATCTCCACAAGGAGCTCGGCGACTTCGGTAGCGGTTATCCCAGCGACCATTACACCATGGATTTCATCTCCGACTGGATGAGGGACAACGGATGCCCCCCGCCCCACGCGAGACAGTCCTGGGAGCCGGTCCGCCAGATGATATCCGCCAAGGCCGTGAGGAGACTGGACGATTGGTGACCGGAAATGAGCATGCAGCAGGAGATCCAGGACGTTATCGACAGGTTCCACAGGAAGATGGAGAAGGACCCCGAACTGAAGAAGGAGATCTCCCATCTCGAGAAGGTGTTCAACCTCGACCTCGGAGAGGAGAGCTACACGCTGAAGCTGAAGGATTCCCGCATCTACTTCTTCGAGCCCGGACTCGACGAGAACGCGGACGTCACCGTCACCACCACGCCCGAGAACCTCCAGGGTCTCATCGACGGGACGCTCAGGCCCATGCGCGCCTACGTGCTCAAGAAGATCCACATCAAGGGCAAGATCGACGACCTGCTGTTCCTGAAGAAGCTGTTCTGAGGGACCTTTCCTTTTTCTCCGGCCCCTCCGGGGGCCGGCATACCTTCCATCATCCGACCATCTCAGTTGCGGTTCCATCATTCAGCATGAGCAACCATTAAATATACCCCTCTGATTGGGTGGAATCATAGCGAGGTAGGGTAGCCAGGATATCCCGTCGGGCTCATAACCCGGAGATCGGTCGTTCAAATCGACCCCTCGCTACCATCTCTTATAACACACCTCTCAACTGCCTGTTCCGTCAGCTTTTATTATACATCATCTATAGGGTGGGCTATGGAAATGATCGAGATAGACGGGTCCCGTGGAGAGGGAGGCGGTCAGATGGTGCGCACAACCGTCGCGATGTCCACTGTCACTGGGATGCCTGTCCATCTCACGCGCATCAGGGAGAACAGGCCCACCAACGGGCTCTCGCGCCAGCACGTGGCCGCCGTCAACGCCGTGGCCCAGATGGCCGGGTCCCAGGTGGAAGGATGCAAGATCGGCTCGGGGGACCTCTACTTCGTCCCCGGAGACGACCAGGTCTACAACCTGGACATCAACATAAGCTCCGCAGGCAGCATCAGCCTGGTCCTTCAGGCAATGCTCCTCGCCGCGCGCAACCACACGCAGAAGCTCTCCGTGGACATCTGCGGAGGCACCAACGTCATGTGGGCCCCGCCGATCGACTACTACCAGACCCTCCTGTTCCCGATGATGAGGCGCATGAGGATCGATGCGGACGCGAAAATCGTCGAGAGGGGGTTCTATCCCCAGGGCGGAGGACGCGTCATCGCATCTCTGGACCCCATCGGGCGCATCGCCCCCATAGTCCAGGAGTCCCTCGGGGAGCTCATAGGCGTCAGAGGCGTCTGCTTCTGCCAGCGCCTGTCGGACTGGGTCCCGCAGGAGATGATCAAGAGCTGCAAGGAGGCCCTGAAGCCGCATTTCGATGTGGAGATCGACCTCCAGAGGACCGAGGGGAGCTCCCAGGGAGCCGGCCTGGTCCTTGTGGCCGAATACGAGAACGGGATGATCGGGAGCAACGCGCTCTCGTCCAGGGGGCACCCTCCGGACAAGTGCGGGAAGGACGCCGCCAACGACCTCCTGATGGAGATCGGGAGCGGGGCCACCATGGACGTGCACACCGCCGACCAGCTTCTCCCGTACATGGCGATGTCCGAGGACGTCAGCAGCTTCTCCGTCTCCAGGATAAGCAAGCACCTCCTCAGCCAGATGGACACGCTCGAATCCTTCCTGGACGTGAAGTTCGGCGTCGAGAGGAAGAACGACCTGTACAGGTTCACGGTTTCTCCGGGGGCGAAGCAATGAGGCCCATGGTCCACGTCAACTGCGCCATGTCCGCCGACGGGAAGATCGCCGGATGCGACCGCACCCAGGTGTCCATATCGTCGGACGAGGACAAGAGGCGCGCCAAGGAGCTCCGCAGGGACTACGACGCCATCCTCGTCGGGGTGGGAACAGTCCTGGCGGACGACCCGCACCTCACGCTCAAGGACCTCGATTACGATACGAATCCCATCCGCATAGTGCTGGACCCTCACGGGAAGACCCCCGACGAGGCCAAGATCCTCGACGAGAGGGCGCCCACGATCATGGTGACCCTGGAAGGATGCGACCGCGAATGGGACTGCGAGGAGACCGTCAGGATCGGGAAGGACTCCATAGACCTGGAAGGACTCCTGGAGCTCCTGGCCG
>CAVDQR010000002.1:22317-24324 GCA_963611065.1 Bacteroides ovatus | reverse complement strand
GCGTTCATCGACAATCCCGTGAGGACCTACTCGTCCGGGATGAAGTCCCGTCTGGCCTTCGCGGTCATGATCAACGTGGATGCGGACATCTACATAATCGACGAGGCCCTGAGCACGGGCGATGCGGCGTTCTCCGCCAAGACCTCCGAGCATCTGAAGAACCTGGTCAGGGACGGCAAGACCGTGCTGTTCACATCGCACAGCACGGGGGTCGTGGAGTCCACGTGCGAGAGGGCCGTATGGCTCTCCGACAGGACGATCATGATGGACGGCCCGTCGGAGGAGGTCTGCGCGGCATACAAGCGCGCCATAACGGAATCGTTCGACATCACCAGGTCGCTGGCGGAGGACGGGGCGTCCGGCGCCATGTACCGCCTCGCCACCTTCTACCGCGACGGCAACGGCTGCGAGGCCGACCGCCGGCTGTATCTGGAGTGGCTGCAGAAGGCCTCCGAGAAGGACCATCCGATGGCCATGGCCGAGTATGCGGACATCCTCGCCTCCGAGGGCGAGATGGAAGCGGCCAGGGAGATGTACAGGAAGGCCGCGGCCGCGGGGAGCCATCAGTCCCGCAGGAAGTACGCCCTGCTCCTGACGCAGGACACATCCGGGATCGTGGAGCTCCGCGAGGCCATGCTCAGACTGGCCTCCTCGGGGTTCCATTACGACGAGTGCGGCTACGGGCAGCTCCTGGTCGCCACCGCCACGTCCGAGCAGGATTACATCGATGCGGCGGAATGGTTCTCGAAGGCATTGGAGCACGGCAGCATCGACGCCGCCTACGAGCTCGGGATGCTGTACCGCGACGGCCGCGGGGTGGCCCGCGACATGGGCCGCTTCGTCGAGCTGATGGGGGAGGCCTCCGAGCGCGGGCATCAGCGTGCCGCCGCCGAGGCCGCGCGCCTGTACGACGACGGGGTCTTCGTGGATACCGACAAGGTCGCGGCGTTCTCCTGGTATCTCAAGGGGGCCGAGGCAGGTAACGCAGGATGCATGTACGAGGTCGCGCACCGCTTCGAGGAGGGCATCGGAACGGATGCCGATCCGGAGCAGGCCCGCATATGGTACTCCCGTTTCGCCGCCGCCTCCGTGTCACGCACGTTCATGTCGGCCGCCGATGCGCTCCGCGACAGGGAGCACGACCGCGAGGGCAGCGAGGATCTGACGGAGCATTCCGCGGAGGCCCGCAACGTGCGCGCCGCATCCAGGAAGGCCAGGTGCGACGATCCGGAGGCGTATTTCGAGAAATGCCTCGCGAGGTCGGGGCTCATGGGGGCGCCCCGCGCCAGGCTGGCCGAGTGCTATCTCAAGGGGATCGGCACCGACAAGGATGAGGGGAAGGCGTTCGGTCTGTACAAGGACGCCGCCGACGGCATGGACACGGATTCCATGTACACCGTCGGGATGATGTACAAGGACGGGGTCGGGACGGAGATCTCGTTCCCGCAGTACAAGTACTACATCCGGATGGCCGCCGACTGCCGCAACAAGGATGCATCCGCGCTGGTCAAGAAGTGGGACCGTCGCAATTCGAAGCGGAAGAACACTGCTTGAGCGGGTTCGAACGGGGTTCTGCGGTTCCGGAAACGGCTTCCGGGGCAGGATGTATCTAAATGAGCATCAGTGCCTGTCATCGTGGAGCAGTGAGGATGTACAACTCATCCACCGTGCAAACCGATATATATGAATGTATGAGATACGGGAATCAACCAAGTTTGTTAACTCAGTAACGAGATAACGGCAGTTCGACGTGCGAAAGTGCGCCGGAAGCTTGGAACTAGTTCCGATCAGAAATGGACGGAACAACCGCCGTGCAGTCATGTAGCACCCAGCTTTTAGTCGGGTGGAAGGGGGTTCATACCTCTTCGGCGGTACCATTTATTCCCAATTAATCGGTGACCGCGAGGTCTAAAAACCACTTGACTTCTTGAATTTTAGCATAGCATCCGCTAACCGTGCTCTGTCCCAGTCGCAACGCGTACGCAGTACGCGCTTATCGAGGCCTCG
>CAVDQR010000002.1:0-22307 GCA_963611065.1 Bacteroides ovatus | reverse complement strand
TCTCGAGGAGGTCCTTCTGTGCTTTCTTCGCTCTCCCGACAGGGATCGCATGCGCTGCGCATTTCTTGTCCGATAGGTCCAAACCCAATGCTATCTTCATTTTCTCGGCTCCCTGCTACCGAAAACACGGGGCGTTGGGTCAAAAGTGGTTTAACTCGGTTCTGGTATGGACTATACGACCCGTGTTTTTCTGTTGTAGCAAACATGTATTCACGGGTCACCGATTAATTGCGCGGAGAATTATCCTCAATTATCGGTGACCGCGGGGTCTGAGAACCATTTGATTTGTGAATTCCGGCATAGTTCACGTCGGCCGTCGCATCAAGGATACATCTGCGCCGGTCGCGAAGCGGAATCGGCGATTCGATACGGAATAATATCGCTCGATCGGGCTCCGGAGACGGTTTCCGAGGACGGAGGCATGAAAACGAGTATCTAGGATTACCGCCGTGGGGCAGTGGAATGACGGATAATAGTGATCGGCCCAAGGGTGTCGGCTACAGAAAAGCGGTCGCCGTCGTCGCCGTGCTGGCGATCATCCTCTGCGGATGCTACCTCTGCCTGCCCCAAGACGACAAGGCTCTCTCCATCAGCGGAGAGGTGACGGGCACGGATCCCAGATTCGGGGATGTCCTCGTCAGCTTCAGCACCGACGATATGCTCGAGAAGGGCTTCCGCTACGGGGACTACCTCCGCATCCAGGTGGGGGACCACGATCTGAAGAACGTGGTCTTCGTCGAGAGCGCCAACTGCTCGCCTTACTTCTCCTTCTTCGTGGTGAACGACGGAGCGAGCGCGGGGATCAGCCTCTTCTTCGGGTTCATGGTCACCGCCGAGGTAGGGTCCAAGGTCGTGATGACCTATGAGGGGAGGTGCGAGGGATATCAGCACCTGACCGCCCTCAAGACGCTGGTCACGGACGAGAGCAGGTACTCCGATCGGATGGACTACGCCAATTTCTTCGAGGTCACGGGAGGGGACATCGCACCGGGGCGCGTCTTCCGCTCGTACTCCATAATGAGGGATTCCGACGTCCCGAGCAGATCGGGATATGTCGACGGGTTCGCGGAGAAGTACGGCATAGAGTACATGATCATGCTCTCCTACGCGGAATCCAAGGTGAAGGACGCGCCCGAATGGTTCAAGAGCTCCTACGGGCAGAAGCTGGTCGACAACGGCTGCTATTCCACACTGAACATGCACCCCGCGGACCTCTTCAACACCCCGGAGAAGGTCCGTGCCATGTTCGACGCCATAATCGGGAACGACGGCCCGTACCTGATCTTCTGCGATCTCGGGAAGGACCGCACCGGCATGATGTCCGTCCTGCTCCAAGGGATCTGCGGGGCATCCAACGACGAGATCAGGGACTCGTACATGAAGGCCTTCGAGAACCTGTACCTCATCGAGAAGGGCAGCGAGTCCTATCAGGCCATCCAGGAGCTGACATACGACCGTCTGGTGTATTTGCTGGCGCACCCCGATATGGGAGGCAAGCTCGATCTCGTCGACTGGACCGATGCGGACATCTCCGGCATCGACGTGGCGTCCACAGCCGTGGACTTCATCAAAGGGACGTTGGGGCTGACCGACGAGCAGATATCCCAGGTGCGCGAGAAGCTGACGACGCCCGTAACGACGGAAGCGGACACGGGCATTGGTCAAGGGATGGCGACCGCCTGAAGCGAATTATATTGGGGTTTCCGCCCGCCGGGACAGTCCCGGCGGGCAATATGTTCACCGATCCCCGAGCAGGGTTCAGTGCTTGGAATCGTCGGATCTGATCTTCCGGCGCATGATCTTCCCAGAGGTGGATTTCGGGAGGGACTCCACGAACTCCACGGCGCGGGGGTACTTGTACGGGGCGGTGCCCTTCTTCACGTAGTCCTGGAGCTCCTTGGCCAGGGCGTCGTCGCCGGTGTATCCCGCGCGGAGGACGATGGTCGCCTTGACCAATTGTCCCCTGACGGGATCGGGCACCCCGGTGATGGCGCACTCCAGCACCGCGGGGTGGTGCATCAGGATGCTCTCGATCTCGAACGGGCTGATCCTGTATCCGGAGGATTTGATCAGGTCGTCGTTCCTCCCCACGTACCAGAAGTATCCGTCCTCGTCCTTCCAGGCGACGTCGCCGGTGTGGTGCACGTGCTCCTCGAGCAGCTCCCTGTTGCCCTTCTCGTTCTTCAGGTAGCCGACGGTGATCCCGGGCTCCCTGTTCGCCACTCTGACGACGATCTCCCCGTCCACTCCGGGAGGGACGCTGTCGCCGTTCTCGTCGACGAGGTCGACGTCGAACAGAGGGGACGGTATCCCCATGGACCCGGGCTTGGGCTCGTATCCGTTCCATGTACCCACGATGGGGGGCGTCTCGGTCTGTCCGAACGCCTCCATGAGCTTCAGGCCGGTCTTCTCCAGCCACATCTGATAGGTGTTCGGGCTCAGAGCCTCCCCGGCGATGCCGGTGTGCTTCAGGGATGACAGGTCGTGACCCTCCACCCCGGCGTTGAGGAACATCCTGAACATGGTCGGCGGGCTGCAGAGCGTGGTGATCCTGTACTTCTCGACCTTGTCCATGATGTCGGACGGCTCGAACTTGTCGAACTCGTAGACGAAGATCCCGGCCTCCATCATCCAGGGCGCGTACAGCTTCCCCCAGGCGCATTTGATCCATCCGGTGTCCGCGATGGTGAAATGCAGACCGTCGGGGTCCACGCAGTACCAGTTCTTGGCGGTCAGGATGTGGCCGAGCGGGTACGAGTAGTCGTGGAGGACCATCTTCGGGTCCCCGGCCGTCCCGGATGTGAAGTACATCAGCATGGTGTCCTTCGACTTGTTGGGCACGCGGGTCCATTCCTCGGGAGCGCTCTCCACTCCTTTCGCCAGGTCGATCCACCCCTCCCTCTGTCCGCTGACCATGAACTTCAGCTTCAGGGACGGGATGTTCTCCGCGATGTCCACCTGCTCGGCGATGTCGCACCTCCCGGTGCACACGCACGCCTTGATCATCGCCGCGTTGACGCGGTACTCGATGTCGTGCTTCCTGAGCATGAACGTCGCCGGCACCATGACGGCGCCGATCTTGTGCAATGCCATCGAGAGGTACCAGAACTCGATGCTGTGCCTCACGATCACCAGCACGTAGTCCCCCTTGGTTATGCCCATGGACACCAGGTAGTTGGCGGCCTTGTCGGACATGCGCTTGATCTCCCCGAAGGTCATCATGCGCTCGGAACCGTCGACGCTGCACCACTGCAGCGCCCTCCTGTCCGGCTCCGCCAGGGCGATCCTGTCGACCACGTCGTAGGCGAAGTTGAAGTCGTCGGGCACCTCGATGTGCGCCTTGACCGTCCTCCCGAGGGGGTCGGTCTCCTCCCTGAGGTACTCCTTCCAGATGCCGATCACTCGCCATCACCCTTTCTCATGACGATGGCGAGGAAGGTGCATCCCTCCCTGGAGGTGGCGATCATGCCGTGCCCCTTCCCCGAATCGTAGTAGAGCGAATCCCCCGGACCGACCTCCTCGATCCTCCCCTCGTGGGAGAACCTCAGCGTTCCGGAGATGATGTAGTCGTACTCCTGCCCCACGTGGCGGGACAGGGCGATCTCCTTGTCCTGCTCCTCGGGGATGAACGGCGCGTGGACCAGGAAGGGCTCGGAGATCTTGTTCTTGAAGGTGGGCGCCAGGTGGTAGTAGGTGAACCCGGCGCGCCTCTTGATCGGGAGCCCCTCCCCGGACCTGACTATGGAGAAGTCGGACAGGCGGGGGTTGCTGCCGGTGATGATCTCGATCATGTCGACGCCGAGCTTCTCGGCGCATTTGTACAGGAACGTGAACCCGAAGTCGGTGGCGCCCGATTCCAGTTCGGCGTACTCCTCCTGCGAGACCCCGGTGGCCTCGGCCATCTCCGCCTGCGTGAATCCGCACATGTCGCGGAGCGCGCGTATCCTCTCGGCGATCTCGGGGATCCTGGGAGTTGAATTCATGGACGGACGATGCGAACCGTTCGATATGAAACATGCGGAACGCGCGCGCGTTAAGGATATGAAGGAGGTCACGTTGCGCCCGTTCATGAAAGGTTCCAAGGGCGGAGCGGGTTTCGTTCCGACGAAGCTCACGCTGCTCTCCATGCTGTTGGCATCCATGCTGATGCTCATGGGAGGTGCGGCCGTGGCTCCCGCACTGCCCTTGATAAACGAGGCGTTCCCGGACAGGGAGTTCGCCGTGTCGCTTGTGATAACCCTGCCGTCCCTGGCGGTCGGATGCACCGGGTTCGCTCTCGGGAGCATCGCCGACAGGTTCGGGAAGGTCAGGACCCTCTCGGTGTCCCTGATCCTGTTCACCATCTGCGGGGTCGCCAGCTTCTTCCTGGACGATCTGACGGTCATCCTGGTGATGAGGTTCTTCGTCGGAGTGGGGATCGCGGGCATCTCGATGGCCGTCACCGCACTGATGGCCGAGTATTACGTCGGCGCGGCTAGGATCAAGGTCCTCAGCTACCAGTCGGCGGCGATGGGGCTGGGCGTGCTCATCCTGGAATACACCGGGGGCTCCCTGGCGGCGTTCAGCTGGCACGAGCCGTTCCTGGTCTATCTGATCGGAATCCCGATCCTCCTGCTGTGCATCCTATCCATGAGGGAGCCCTCCAGCGACCCGGCCGTGATGGAGGGGGTCCCGGAGGAGAAGGCCCGTCCGGCCAACAGGAGACTCATCGCCGTGTGCTATGCGGCCATCTTCGTCTGCCAGACCTTCTCCTTCCTGCTCCCGACCAAGATCCCCACGTTCCTGGAGGATCCGGAGCTCCCGGGTCATATCACGGCCTCGATGGTCGGACTGTTCCTCGGAGCGCACGGCGTGACCAACTCCGTCGTCTCCCTGATGTACAGGCGCATCGTGTCTGTCATCCGCCCGTTCATGATCATGTCCCTCGGATTCCTCGTGATGGGCGTCGCCATGATCCTGCTGATGCTATTCCCGACGGTATCCGTCGCGCTGCTGATGATGATCATGGTCGGTGTCGGGATCGGACTCATCTGCCCCTCCATATCGAACACCCTGGCGGGGGAGGCGACGTCCACCACATCCGGGAAGATCATGGGAGGGTACTCCACGTTCCTGAACTTCGGACAGTTCGCCATCTCCCTGGTCAGCGTTCCGCTCCTGGCGGCCGTCGGAGGGAGCATCCCGTCGATGTTCGCCGTCATGGGATGCGTGGCGCTCGTCGTCGGCATCCTGTTCCTGCTGAACTGCGTCAAGGACCGCAGGTTCCGCGCGGACGGGCTCGGAGCATGATTAATACGGTCAAGGCATAACATCGCGGGGCATACGGAGGGGAGGAGATGGAAGGATACACATCCACGGAGAAGAAGCTGGTCCTGCTGGCCTGCTGTCTGTCCGGGTTCATCAACCCCCTTCTGAGCACCATGATGAACCTCTCCCTGGTAAGCATCTCGGACGATTTCGGCGTCGGATCGCATCAGTTGGGATACGTCAATACGGCTTTCCTTCTGGCCTCCGTGGTGTTCATGGTCCCGTTGTCCAAAGCGGCGGACATCATCGGCAAGCGGAGGATGTTCCTCACGGGCCTGCTGGTCATCGTCGCGGCATGCATCCTAGCATGTTTCTCGCCGTCGTTCTGGTGGCTCATCGGATGCAGGGTCATGCTCGGGGCCGGTGCGGCTGCGATAGTATCGACGGGTATCTCGATGATCGCCGACGTCTATCAGGAGCACAGGGGCGGGGCCATCGGCATACAGACCACCTGCGTCTACATCGGATTGGCCGCCGGACCTCCGCTGGGAGGAACGCTGAACGATCTGATCGGATGGCACGCGCTGTTCCTCCTGGTCATACCGCTCGCCGCGGGCGCTTTCATCTGCCTGTCGATGTTCAAGCACGAGATCGCCCCCAACAGGGGACGTCATTTCGACTCCACCGGAGCGGTCCTGTACGGTGTGGGGATAGTTCTGGCGATGGGAGGTGTGATCAATCTTCCTCAGACTTGGGCGTTCGCCATGCTCGTTGTCGGTGCGGCGGTCCTCGCGCTGTTCGTGAGGTGGGAGCTGAAGGTCGAGGACCATCTGCTCAACATCCGCCTGTTCAAGTCCAGGGTGTTCTCCGGTTCCTGTATCGCCGCTTTCCTCAACTACGCGGCGTCGTACTCGATATCGTACTTCATGGCGCTGTACCTGCAGAGCATCGGGGCCCTCACCGCTACGGAAGCGGGCACGCTGATGCTGGTCCAGGCCGGCATGCAGGCGCTCCTCACATCGTATTTCGGAAGGCTCTCGGACAGGATGGAGGACAAGCGCGTCCTCCCCACGCTCGGTATGGCCATCGTCTCCGTCGGAGTGGCCACGTTCCTGTTCTACGGGACCGAGATGAATCTCCCCCTGGTCATGGCGACGATGATCATCGTCGGAAGCGGCATGGGGATGTTCGCGGCCCCCAACACATCCGTGATAATGGGCTCCGTCGGGAAGGACGAGACCAGCGAGGCGTCCGGCATGGTGTCCGTGATGCGTCAGACCGGCATGATGGTGAGCATGGGCATCGCCATGCTCCTGATCTCCGTGATCATGGGCGGCGCCGACCACCTGGTTCCGGAGAACTACGGCGTCTTCGTCGATGTGATGCACTACGCCTTCGCCGTGTACCTCGGGATGTGCCTCATCGGCATGCTCGCCTCCCTCCTGAGAGGGAAGTCGGTCAAGGCGGACGTCTAAGCATGCCTAATCAAATGGCGGATAATCTAAATCTCGAAGACCGTAGAACTGATTATCCTTTTTGTGATAAAATTAGGTATTTCTAATCGGAAAGGCATATAATCGCCCCTAGCGTGGCAGTTTTTATGTCGGAATTGGCTGAAGACAACTTCGAATTTCAGAAAATCATCGTTGTCCTCGGGTTCACCCTGCTGATAATCAAGTACGCCGCTTATTGGCTCACGGGATCCGTCGCCATTTTCACCGACGCCACCGAATCCATCGTTAACGTGGTCGCCGCATGCGTGGGAATCTACGCCCTGTATCTGTCGGCCAAACCGGCGGACAAGGACCACCCGTTCGGACACGGGAAGATCGAAGTGATCTCCTCGGCCACGGAAGGTACGATGATCATCGCGGCCGGCATCGCGATCCTGTACGAGACCGTCATGTCCTTCATCAACCCCCAGGAGATCACCGACAAGCTGGACATCGGTCTGGTCCTCATAGCTCTGGCCGCCTTCGCCAACTACGCCGTGGGGCGCGCCGCGATAAGGAAGGGGACGAAGAACCGCTCCCCCGCGCTGGTCGCCAGCGGGAAGCACCTCTGCTCCGATACGTATTCCTCGGTGGGTATCCTCATCGGACTGTTCGTGGTGTACGTGGCACAGGGCATGGGATACGACGCCAGGTGGCTGGATTCGTCCATCGCGGCTGTGTTCGGCGTGATCATCATCTGCACGGGCATCGGGGTCATGAAGAGGGCCTTCGATGAGACCATGGACGCCGCCGACACCGATCTCCTCGAGGAGATCACCGAGACCATCAACGAGTACCGCCACGACGATTGGATCGATGTGTACAACCTCCGTCTGATCAAGTACGGCCCGACCATCTACGTGGACATGAAGGTGGTCCTCCCCCGCAAGATGACCGTGGAGGATGAGAGCATCGAGGGCACCGAGATGATCGGGGCCATCCGCGCCAAGTACGGGGATGCGGTGGAGATGTCCTTCAACCCGGTGCCGTGCAAGCCGTTCAACTGCAGATACTGCAAGAGGGACTGCCAGTACCGCAGCTGCAACTTCGAGAAGGAGATCGATTGGAACGCCGACCGTCTGAGCGTCCCCGGTTCCCATGACCCCTGCGGGTTCGTCACTTTGGACGAGGACGCGAAGTTATAAGCCCGTTCGAGAATCCCGTGCCCATGGTAGACGAAACCCCGAAGCAGGTGTCGGAAGCAGGACTGGACGCATGGTACGCCGGACTCTCGTCCCAGGACCGCGTCAGGACCCGCAGGTATCTGGATGGGATCTGCACGTCGTCGGAGGTCGGATTCCTCAACGATCTCATGGCGAGGGCCGCGGAGGACAGCAACTACAAGCTCGCGGTCACCGCCGGGCGCTATCTCGACGGGTTGGAGCTGAGCGACATCGACCGCTTCGATTCCACCGAGCATCTCATCGAGGGGCTGTTCGGATCCGACGATTACGGGGAGGCCAAGGCCATGTGCCTCAGGAACCTCGACCTCTATCCGAAGGTCGGCGCCGTCATCGAGGAGAGGAACGGGGGCGTCCCGAAGGCGCTGTCCTGCAGGAACAGGCTCATCGACATCCTGGTCGGAGTCGAAGGCTCCTACGACGAGGCGTTCGCCATGCTGGACAGGTATTTCCAGATGGGGCTCATCGACGAGGAGGAGCTCGCCTACCGCAAGCAGAGCCTGAAGGTCCACCGCATGCAGAGGTCCTTCGACAACATCTTCAGCTATCAGAAGAAGGCCGAATGAGGCTCTTCCAGGGTATCAACGGAACGACGTCGATCGCGGGCTCCTCGTAAGGATGGATGTCCGCGATCCTCGTCACCACCTTCTCCAGATCCTCCGCACGGACGGCGAACTCGATCCTGATCTCCTGAGAATTCTCGATCTCGCCGACATTCCCCTGGAACGGATTCGATCCCTCCAACGGCCTCCACGTGCCGTTGACGGTCCACCAGCAGAAGCACCTGTCGTATCCGGGATACAGAGGTCTCATGACCTCGTTCACGGAATCCATGAAATCCTGTTCGGTGCCGACCGGTATGTTCACCGACACGCGGTACGCCTCGTCCATGGGACGGTATCGTCGTATCGGTATCAACTCTTGTTCCGGGCGACCTTGAAAGGGAGCTTGATGGGGAATCCCTGGTATTCCGCCAGGGGGCTGCCCTGGACGTTCTCCAGGTACTTCGGGCGGTATTTCCCGGGTCCGCCGTTGGCATCGACCTCCTTGATGATGGAGTCTATGAGCTCCAGCCTCTCGGGGATCAGGGGGATCATCTTCTTCTCGCCCTTCTTCAGGAAGGAGGTGCTGAGGACGGTCGCGATCATCGATATCGGCGGCACGACGTAGATGAACCCGGCGAAGATCCCGGTGGCCTTCTTCAGGTCGTTGATGCTGTTGATCTTCTCGATGAGATTGTCCTTCGGGACGTTCCTGAGCTTCCCTCTCAGGGAGCGGTACATCAGCTTCTGTCCGCCGATGACGACGTCCACGCTCCATTGTACCTGACCGAACACCGGCGCGGCCTGACCGCACGCCTTGGTGGTCTTGTTCAGGATGGCCTTCCTGAAATCCTCGGCCGTATTGCCGGGGAATTCGGTCCAGTTGTATCCCGTGGTGTATTTGGAATGCGCATCGCTCCCGGAGGTCTCCGCCCATCTGCCGGGGTAGCGGTCCATGACGAGGCGTGCGAACATGTTGGTGTAGCTGTCCGGATGTCCGCCGTTTATGACCTCGAACCCGTCGATGTCGATGTCCAGGATCCTCTCCTTCAATCCGGGGACGTGGAAGCTGAACGGATGGGGTGCGATCACCAATCCGTCCTGTTCGCGGATGATGTCGATGGTCTCCTCGACGGAGAGCATATCGGGCACGCGCTCGTTCAGGAAAAGGCCGATGATCTCGCCGTCGCGGGTGGTGACCTCCTCCCCGACGACGACCTCGATGTCGTCGTACTTCTGTTTGGCGTACTTCTCGCCGATGAACGCGCCGTGGACCTCGTCGTGGTCGGTGATGCAGAGCACGTCCATCCCGTTGTCGCGTGCGCGGTCGACCTGCCGTTCCGGTTGGGCCACCGACTCGGGGAACTTGATCGCCCCGAGCTTCTGGAAACCCGAATATTCGGTGTGCAGGTGAGTGTCCGCTCTTCCCATTGTCCACTGGATTGGGATGGCACGTATAACGATATCGGACGGTCCCCGTGGGCTGGACCGAATAGAATCCGGAGAAATAGGAATGGCCGGATGTAATTTTCACTAGAATAATTCGATTATTCGATTTAATAATCTAGTATCTACTAGATTTAACATTGTTATAATTCGATTTCAGATAATTGGTGGCTATAACTTCCCATCACAGGCATGAATAAAATTCGATTTCTAGAAAAATGATATTTATCACCACCCCGTGCTGAATCCCGGAGGACGACAATGGAAGACAACAACAACGTATGCTGTCAGAGGATGCCGCTCATCAACGATGACGCGCCCGCCTTCCGTGCGAACACCACCCAGGGGGAGATCAACTTCCCCGCGGACTACAAAGGGAAATGGGTCATCCTGTTCTCGCATCCCGCGGATTTCACGCCGGTCTGCACGACCGAGTTCATGACCTTCGCGTCGATGATCGACGAGTTCAAGGCCCTGAACACCGAGCTCATCGGATTGTCCATCGATTCCCTCTACGCCCACATCGCCTGGCTGAGGAAGATCCAGACCATGACCTGGAAAGGGATCAGGAAGCCCGAGGTGACCTTCCCGGTCATCGAGGACATCAGCATGACCGTGGCGAACAAATACGGCATGGTGCAGCCCAACGTCTCCACGACGCAGGCCGTCCGTTCCGTGTTCTTCATCGATCCCAAAGCCAAGATCCGCGCGATAATCTACTACCCGCAGTCCCTCGGCAGGAACTTCGATGAGATCAAGAGGGTCATCATCGCCCTCCAGACCGCGGACGAGCAGGGGGTCGCCACCCCGGCCAACTGGAGGCCCGGCGACGACGTCATCATGCCCGCTCCCGGATCCTGCGGCACCGCCAAGGACCGCGTGGAGACCAAGACCGAGGGCGTCAGGTGCCTCGACTGGTTCCTGTGCTTCAAGCCCGACGCCAACGCGAAACCCCACGCCAAGAGGGGGAGGAAGCCGAAGAACGGGGACCAGACCGAGAAGGCGGCCCCGAAAGCGGCCCCCAAGAAGAGGGTCACCAAGAAGACCGAGTGAACATAAACAGCCGGGGCCTGGGCCCCGGCATCTTGTGAAACGGATTATCGGCGTTGTGTCCGATCAGCTGCTGGCGTAGTAGTATTCGCCCTTGGATTTCTGCTCGCGGTCCAGCCTGGACTCGGGCTTGTTGATCCTCGGACGGTGGGTGTCGGCGTCCCTGCGGAAGGTGATGTCCACGGCCGCGAGGAACTTGTTCATGCCCTCGCGCATGTCGAACGGACCGTCCCCGATACCGTGATGGCCGGGTTCCCCTCCGAACACCATCATCGAATCCGAGACCATGTCCAGGAAGTAGATGTCGTGGTCGACGACCATGGCGCTGCGTCCGGATTTCTCCATCATGCGCCTGATGGTCTTGGCGGCGTTCATCCTCTGGTTGGAATCGAGGTAGGCGGAAGGCTCGTCGAACAGGTAGATGTCGGCCTCCGTTGCGAGGCACAGGGTGATGGCGACCCTCTGCAGCTCCCCTCCGGAGAGCTTGGAGACGCTCTTGTCCATCAGATATTTGATGCCGAGGGGCTCGATGACCTCGCCTGCGAAGAAGCTGGAATTGACGGTGTCGTACGCCTTGGCGAACAGCAGGTCCTGGACGGTGCCGTCGAAGTCCGCGGATATGTACTGCGGTTTGTACGCCACCTTGACCTTGTTGTCCATCTCTCCCGCATCGACCTCGACGATCCCGGCGAGCATCTTCACGAAGGTGGTCTTACCGGTGGCGTTGGGTCCGACGATACCGACGGACTCCCCGATCTTCACGGATCCCCCCGTGATGTCCAGTTTGAACTCCCCGAAGTCCTTCTTCAGCCCGTTGAACGAGATCAGGTCGGCGGTCTGCCAATCCCCGCGGGGAGGGGACGCCTCGAACTCGATGGGCCTCTCCCTGAACCTGATGTTCTCCTCCGGGAGGTATCCGTCGAGGTAGACGTTGATGGCGGTCCTCACCTGTCTGGCGAGGGTGAACACTCCGTAGGCCCCCTCGGAACCGTAGACGACGTTCACGTTATCGGCGAGGAAATCCAGGATGGCCAGGTCGTGCTCGATGACCATGACCTGCTTCTCGACGCTGAGCTCCTTAATCAGACGGGCCATCTTGACCCTCTGGTAGATGTCCAGGTAGGATGTGGGCTCGTCGAAGAAGTAGACGTCGGCATCCTTCATCATGGTCGCGGCCATGGCGACCCTCTGCAGCTCTCCTCCGGAGAGCTTGGACAGCTCCCTGTCGAGGACCTCGGTGAGATCGAACGCCTCGGCGGCCTCGTCGAGGGTCATCCTCTCCTGCACCTTGGACAGCAGGTCCCTGACGACCCCTTTGGTGGCCTGCGGGAGCTTGTCGACGTACTGCGGCTTCATGGCGGTCTTGATCTTCCCGGCGTAGAGGCTCTCGAGGTAGTCGTGGAGCTCCGTGCCGGCGAAGCTCGCCAGGACCTCCTCCTTCGTGGGCGGGTTCTCGTAGCGTCCCAGGTTGGGGACCTCGATCCCGCACAGGATCTTGATCGCGGTGGTCTTACCGATTCCGTTCGGTCCGAGGATACCCGTGACCAGCCCCTTCTTGGGGACCGGCAGGCGGTACAGGCGGAAGGAGTTCAGCCCGTACTGGTGCATGAGGTCCTCCTTCAGCTCGTCCGCGAGACCGATGATCTTGACCGCTTCGAACTGACATTTGTTGACGCAGATACCGCAGCCCTGGCAGAGGGTCTCCGAGATGATCGGCTTCCCCTTCTCGCCGAAGGTGACGCATTCCACCCCTGTCCTGTTGAGGGGGCAGAACTTGGCGCACTCCTGGTTGCATTTCTTGTTCTGGCATCTGTCATTCAGCACGGCCGCGATCCGCATGGTCGGTCCGATTCTATTCTTTTATATAAACTCGGTCCGACAGCGGTATATCCGCGATGACGGATTCCCGCGCATGGAGGACGGCACCGAGGGTACGAGGACCCTTCTGGGGAATCAGCGCAAGGGGGTCATCGCCCTCGCGATACCCATCGGGGTCGCCCTGTTCTTCCAGCAGCTCAACAACATCGTCGACAGCCTCTGGGTCTCCGGGCTCGGAGGGGACGCCTTGGCGGCGTTGGGCATCGTGTACCCGATCTACACCATCCTCATCGGCATCGGGAACGGTCTCGGGATCGGTGTAGCCGCGGCCATAGCCAGGAGCATCGGGGAGAAGCACCGCGAGGATGCGGTGAAATCGGCGGGGAACGGTCTGACGGTGTCCGTCATAGTCGGATTGGTGCTGACGCCGATACTCATGTTGACGGCGGAGCCGTCCATGGGCCTGATGGGCGCCGGGGACACCGCGGGGAAGTGCCTCGAGTACGCCTATCCGATCTACATCTCGACGGTCTTCATCATCATGAGCGGGGTGATGTCCGGGATGCTCCGCGGCGAAGGCGCCGCGAAGAGGTCCATGGTCATCCAGGTGGCCGGGGCGATGGTCAACATCGTGCTCGACCCGATCCTCATCTACACCCTCGACATGGGCGTCGCGGGGGCCGCATGGGCGACCGTCGTCGCGTTCATCACATCCTGCGCCATAGCCGCGTACTGGTACATCCGCGACAACGAGATGTACGTCAAGCTCCGCAGGTCCGACCTGAGGTACGACCACAGGATCTGCAAGAGGATCTTCTCGGTGGGCGCGCCGGAGGCCCTGGAACTGTCGATCATGTACTTCTTCAACATCTTCCTCAACCTCCTGGTCATCCGCTGCGGCGGGACCGACGCCGTCGGGATATACTCCACCGGGTGGAGGATAGCCAACTTCATCCTCATCATCGCGCAGGCCATGGGAGGCGCGTTGGTCGCGGTGTGTTCCGCGGAATACGGGATGAAGCGGTTCGACATGATCTCCGACGCGTTGAGGTACACTGTCATCGTGTCGATAATCTGGACCATCGTGTTGTCGATAGTGCTGGCACTGGGCTCCGGAGTCCTCACGTCGGTGTTCACGCAGGCGGAGGATCTGAGGTATCTGCACGATGACACGGTGCGGATGTTCCTGTTCTTCTCCGTGTTCCTGCCGATAATGTCGATGGTCTACACCGGATCGGCGCTCCTGCAGGCGATAGACCGCGCCACCGGGGCCATGTTCAACTCCCTGGCGAGGAACTTCCTGCTCTGCGGGACGTTCTACGCAGCCACTATCATCTCCGGCACCCTCACATCCCTGTGGTGGGCCATGGCCGTCAGCGAGATCATCGGCGGTCTGATGATGGGCGCCCACGCCTTCCTGATGCTCCGCAGGGTATCCGCGGAGGAAGGAAACGCATCTGTCGCGCGACGCGCGCGATTATCCTGATGCGCGGGTATAAATCCCGTATGGGCGGTGGGGTGGACGTTATACAATGTCCAAGATCACAGTCAATGTCGCCTGGCCCTACGCCAACGGCACCATACACCTCGGCCATGTGGCCGGATCGCTCCTCCCCGCCGACCTGTTCAGCAGGTACAACCGCCTCATCGGTAACGAGGTCCTCATGGTCGGAGGCTCCGACATGCACGGGACCCCCATCACCATCTCCGCCGAGAAGGCCGGGATGACCCCCGAGGAGTACGCGGAGAAGTACCACCAGATCAACAAGAAGGCCATCGAGGACATGGGGATCCAGTACTCGCTCTTCAACAAGACCCACTGCCCCACCCACGTCGAGGTCACCCAGAAGCTCTTCACCGACCTCCGCGCCAAAGGCTACATCTACACCAAGGGCACCGACCAGTACTACTGCCCGAAATGCGCCAGGTTCCTCCCCGACCGCTACGTCGAAGGAGTCTGTCCCAAATGCGGTGCGGAGAAGACCCGCAGCGACCAGTGCGACGCCTGCGGGACCACCTTCGAGACCGGCGACCTCCTCGAGCCGTACTGCACCCTCTGCCATTCGACCCCCGAGGTCCGCAACACCGAGCACTTCTTCCTCAAGCTCAGCGCCTTCAGGGAGCAGCTCCTCGCCTACCTCGAGGACAAGGACTACTGGAGAGCCAATGTCAAAGCGTTCACCAAGAACTGGCTGGAGGACGGGCTCAACGACAGGGCCATCACCCGCGACATGTCCTGGGGCATCCCGATCCCGGTGGAGGGGTGGGACGACAAGGTCATCTACGTGTGGTTCGAGGCCGTCATCGGGTACCTGAGCGCTTCCGTGGAGTACTCCAGGATGATCGGGAAGCCCGACTACTGGGAGGCGTTCTGGAAGGACCCCGAGGTCAAGCACTACTACTTCATCGGGAAGGACAACATCCCGTTCCACTCCATCATCTGGCCCGCCATCCTGATGGGCGAGGGCGGACTGGACCTGCCGTACGACATCCCGGCCAACGAGTACCTGATGATCAACGGCGGGAAGCTGTCCAAGAGCCGCAGCAACGGCGGCGCCATCGACATCCCGAGCGTCCTGTCCAAGTACGATGCCGACGCGATCCGCTTCTACCTTGCGATCAACATGCCGGACACCCACGACACCGAGTTCACGTGGGACGACCTGGACACCAAGATCAACAACGATCTGGTGGCCACACTGGGCAACTACTACCACAGGTGCCTGAGCTTCACCAAGAAGAACTTCGGATCCATCCCCGCCGGGGAGACAGATGCGGAGACCATCGCGGAGATCGAGAAGACCCTGGCGGAGTACAGGGAGCTCATGGCCGTCTGCGACTTCAAGAGGGGGATCAAGGCCGTCATGGAGCTGGCCCGCTACGGGAACAGGTTCTTCGACGCCACCAAGCCCTGGGCCCTGATCAAGGAGGACCGCGACGCCTGCGGAGCGGCGATGAACACCGCCCTCAGGATCGCGAAGGCCCTCTGTGTCATGATGTGGCCGTTCATGCCCCGTTCCTCCGACAAGATCTGGCAGTACCTCGGGTACTCCGGCACCGTCGAGGAGGCGGGAGTCGACGCCGCCCTGGAGCCGGTCCCCGCCGGACAGGAGCTCCTCGAGCCCGTCCCCGTCTACAAGAAGATCGAGGCCGAGAAGAAGCCCCAGGAGAAGCCCGAGCAGAAGAAGGAGCAGGCGCCCCAGGCCCCTGCCGGACCCTTCGCGGACTTCAGGAGGCTGGACATCAGGGTCGGCACCGTCGTCGAGGTGGGGGACCACCCCGACGCGGAGAAGCTGTACGTCCTGAAGGTCGACCTCGGGGAGGCCGAACCCAGGCAGATCGTCACGAACCTCAAGTCCCTCTACCCGAGGGATCAGATGGAGAACAGGAGGCTGCTGATCATCTCCAACCTCAAGCCCGCCAAGTTCCGCGGGGTCAAGTCCGAGGGCATGCTGATGGCCCTGGACGACGAGGACCTCGGAGGGAACGCCGTCCTCCTGCTGAAGCCGTCCGCCGACGTCCCCAACGGCACGCAGGTGGGATGCGGACTGGAGATCTCCTCCTCGAGGGTCGAGATGAAGCAGTTCGAGAAGGTCAGCATCAAGGTCGGCAAGGTCGCCGGAGGGAAGGTCCTCGGCATGGACGCGCCGGAGGGCGCCCCGGCCGCGATGGCCTTCGTCTACGACGGCGAGAACGTCGTCCCCATGGGCGACGGCAAGGGCTGCTACATCACCGTGGACAATCTGGACTTCACGGACGGCGCCGCGGTAAGATGAAAGCGGATCTCCACGTCCACACGATGTTCTCCAAGGATGGCAAGACCACCATGGAGGAGCTCCTCGAGTACGCGGAGCGCTCCGGCATCGGATGCATCGCGGTGACGGACCACAACGAGTTCCGGGCCTACGACCTCCTGAAGGACAACGGCAGGGTCATAATCATCCCGGCGGAGGAGGTCTCCTCCGCCGAGGGCCACATCGTGGCCCTTGGGATAGACCGCCTGATCCCGAGGGACAGGTCCATCCAGGAGACCATCGACCTGATCCACGAGGCGGGGGGATACGCGTTCGCCGCCCATCCCTACCGCTGGTGGTCGGGGCTCGGGGTGAAGAACACCCTCGCGTACCCCTTCGACGGGATAGAGGCGAGGAACGGACGTTCCATCCCTTCCGCGAACAGGCGCTCGGAGAAGCTGGCCAGGAGGGTCGGCAAGCCCATGACCGCCGGGAGCGACGCGCATACGCCGCGCCACATCGGCGAGGGGTACGTCGAGCTCCCCGACGATCTGAAGACGTGGCAGGAGGTCGTGGAGTACATCATGCACAACCAGGCCCCGATCGTCTGCAGCCACAGCCGTCATATGAAAGGGACGCTGAAGTACGGGTTCAAATCCATCACGGAATGGATGTTCCGCGGCTTCAAACGCATGTGATTCCTGTCATGGAACCTACGAACATCCTGCATTTCACCGTCCGTTCCGATTTCAGGGGATGGCTGGAGGAGAACCATTCGAAGGAGCGCGAGTGCTGGATCGCCCTGAAGAGGGGGAGCGTCCCGGAGGACGGGCGCATATTGTACCTCGATGCCGTGGAGGAGGCCCTGTGCTTCGGATGGATCGATTCGACCACGAAATCGGTCGACGGCGTCACATTGCAGAGGTTCGCGCCCCGTTCCAAAAAGAGCAGGTGGTCGGAACTCAACAAGGAGCGCTGCCGCAGGCTGGAGAAGCTCGGCCTGATGACAGATGCGGGGCGCGCCGTGCTGCCGGACATGTCCGAGGAGGGATTCTCGATCGACGATGCGATCCTCGACAGGTTCCGGGAGGACCCCGTCGCATGGGAGAACTTCCGTTCGTTCCCTCCGTTGTATCAGAGGGTCCGCATAGACACCATCCAACGGGACATGAGCGATACGGAGGCGTTCGAGAGGAAGGTCTCGAAGCTCATCGAACAGTCCCATGACGGCGTCATGTTCGGGGAATGGAACGACCGCGGGAGACTGTTGGATTACCGATTCGGACGAGATCTCAGCTGAACCTCGGTCCTTCCGGCGCCCGGTCCATATCTTTGATGAACGCGCAGGCGAACATGGGGTAGTGCTCGACCCCATCCTCATCCACGCGGATGTTCCCGGGCTCCAGCATGATCCTGCGGGCGATATCGAACATCGTCCCGACCTTCTTGAGCGACGGTGCAGTCCTGTCCTTCCCGGATTTGACCTCGATCACGGCGACGCCGTCCCAGAACTCCAGGATGAAATCCAGCTCCATGCGGCCCTCCCCCTTGTCCTTGCGGTAGTACATCGGTTCGAGACCGCTCTTGCACATCTCGGATGCGACGAGGTTCTCGGCGACCGCACCCATGTTGTAAGAGCCGTCCCCCTGGTACACGGCCATCTTGGCCCTGTCCCCGTAGGAGTTCAGGAGCATCCCCGTATCCGACATGTACACTTTGAACGAGTCGCGGATGACGTGCTTCTTGAGCGGGAGCGCGGGCTGCTCCAAGCCGTAACAGAAAACCCCGTATCCGGCGTTCTTGATCCACAGCAGGTTCTCCATGTAGGTGTCGGACGACTTGCGGGACTTCCCTCCCTTTATGCGGGAGTACATGAACTTCTTGTTGGATTCCGCCAGCTGATAGGGGATGCTCTCGAAGCAATCCGCCGTCCTGATCCTGTCGATACATTTGTTGCAGCGGTTTATGTCGCGTATGCACGTGGCGTTGATCTCCTTCAGCGCGGCGTAGGCCGGACGGAAGTCGTTCGTCGATACGTACGCCTCGACGGCCTCAGGCATGCCTCCCACGATGGTGTATTCCCTGAACAGCTTCTCGATCCTGTCGAACAGGGTCTTCTCGATCGGCGTTCTGTCGCGTATGCATGAACGGATCTCCTCGATGGCCTCCTTCGGGATCCTCATGGCCCACAGGAATTCCTCGAAATCGACCGGGTGCATGACGGCGGTCTCCTGATAGCCCAGGGGGATCAGCGGCTCCCGTTCCTCATCGTCCTCGTCCTTCTGGGGTATCTTGACCCCCAGGAGAGAGCCGGATGCGATGACGTCTATCTTCCCGTAGATGGAGAACTGCTTGAGGGAGCTGTACGCGCGTTCGCATTCCTGGATCTCGTCGAGGAACAGGAGGGTGGAGCCGTCGACGATGGAGTCGGCGCCGAACCTTACGGTCAGCTTCTTGATCATCTCCTCAGCCGTCGTATCCCCGTCGAAGAGCTCCTTCAGCTCGGGGGAGTCGTCGAAGTTGATGTACACATAATGCTCGTACTCGGCCTTGGCGAAGGTCTCGATGATGAACGTCTTGCCCACCTGCCTCTGGCCGGTCACCACGAGGCATTTGTGCTCCCGGTTCTTCCATTCCAGGAGGGTCCGGTAGATCTTCCGTTCTATCATGATTCCATATCGCTCTGGGACTATTTGTAGATTTATGCAAAAAGTCCTGAAGAAAAATTGTAAAAAATTACAAAAAATCCCAGGGACAAATTGCAGAATATTACAAAAAGTCCCGATTCAGCCCGTTTGGCGTCTCACCGTCACACCACTCGGACCATTATCGACAAGTGTGGATATAGATACATATCAATATAAATAATATCGATAAATATCGATATCAAGGCATGGGGACGCCGGGATGACATCTGCTGGTCGTTCCCATGTCCTGTTCACTATCGCAGAGGACAGATCATGAACGCGAAGACAGCAGTATGCGTCGTTGTCGCGATAATCGCGATAGCGGCCGTCGCCTATGCGGCATACAGTCTCGGTTCCGGAGACAATGCTCCGGAGAACGACGCCCTGAGTCCCGACGTGACACCGACCCCCACTCCGACCCCTTCCCCCACGCCATCCGGCGGCGATGACGACACGAAGATCCTCGTCGCCTACTTCTCGAGGACCAACACCACCGAGCGGTACGCGCAGCAGATCGCCTCCATCACCGGAGCGGACATAGTGCGCATCCAGACCGTGAACCCCTATCCCGATGACTACACGACCACCACCGAGGTCGCCCGCGACGAATTGAACGCCGATGTGCGCCCCGAGATATCGACCGTTGTGGACGATATGTCCGATTACGACGTGATCTTCATCGGATACCCCATATGGTGGGGAGCCCCGCCCATGGCGGTCCTGACGTTCCTGGAGGATTACGATCTGAGCGGCAAGACAATCGTCACTTTCTGCACCAGTGCAACCAGTTCCATATCCGGCAGCACGAGCTACATCCGCGGATCCGCAAACGGGGCCGAAGTGATCGAGGGCCTCCGCATGACATCGTCCACGGACATCGCCGGATGGATATCCGGACTCGACCTGGGGTCCGCCCGATCGCTCCGAGGAGGGTTCAGATTGCCGAAGAACGTTCTCGTGATATCCGGATCCCCCCGCAGGGGCAACTCCGACATGCTCTGCGACGAATTCGTCCGCGGAGCGGAGGAATCCGGCAACCGCGTGGAGAAGATCGAGCTCAGGAAGTGCAAGGTGGGCTTCTGCACCGCCTGCTACCGCTGCAGGGACACCGGAAAACCGTGTCACATAAAGGACGACGTCCCCGGGATCATCGCCAAGATGGAGGCCGCGGACGTCATCGTGCTGGCCAGCCCCGTGTACTTCTATTCCATCGATGCACAGATGAAGGCCCTGATAGACAGGACGGTCTCCCGTTGGAGGGATATCCGCGACAAGACCTTCTACTACATCGTCACCAGCGCGGAGGACAGCGATACCGTGACCTCGTGCACCCTGGAGTGCATGCGCGGCCTCGCCGTATGCCTGGACGGTTCCGTCGAGGGAGGGATCGTCGAAGGTAAGGGCGTCTACGAGGCGGGGGAGATAGAAGGGTCGCTCGCCATGAAACAAGCTTACGAGATGGGGAAGGGCTGCCGACGTCGCAGCTTCTCCCCGATGTACGATGCGAGGGCGGACAGGGCATCCTCGTCCACCTCGTAATCGTACCATCTCCCGGTCGGTATGGTCCTCACCAGACCAGCCTCCAGAAGAACCGACATATGGTGGGACAGCGTCGGCTGGGAGATGTCCATATCCCTCAGGATCTGGCAGGAGCAGAGTCTCCTGCCCTTGAGGGTCTTGATGATGGCCAGGCGGTTGGGGTCGGCCAATGCGCGCATCATGTTGACGTATCTCTCGTCTTCCGCATCCACGGTCGGACATGTCCGATGTGCGGTATATCGGTATCGGACGGGATTCACGCGTTCGCATGTCCGCGTCCGTCCATGTACCCGTACCTCGGACCCATCCTGACCACGAGGAACGCGGATATCACGACGGTGACGACCTCGGTCAGCGGAACGGCGAACCAGACCCCCTCCGGGCCCATGACGATCGGCATCAGCACGATCAGAGGGGCGAGGACAATGATCCCCCTGATGAACGATATCAGCGCGGACAGCAGGCCGTTGGACAGGGATGTGAACAGCGACGAAGCGTAGGCGTTGAACCCTATCATGAGGAACGCGAAGGCGAAGATCCTCGCACCGTGCACCGTCATCTCCTTCACATGCTCCGAATCCCCCGCGAACAGGCCGACGATCGGTCCGGCGAGCGTCTCCAGAAGGACGAACACGATGATCGACAGGATGCCCACGAACCTCATGCTCGTGGAGAAGAGGGATCTCATCATCTCCCTGTCGTCGGCTCCCTGGTTGTACGACATCAACGGGGCCACGCCCATGGAGTATCCCAGGGTGACCGCCAGGGACAGGAACTCGACGTACATCAGGATCGTTATGGCGGAGACGCCGTCCGGCCCGTAGTACTTCATCATGGTGAGGTTGAACAGCAGCGTGGTTATGGATCCGGACAGTTCGGTGACCATCTCGGATGCTCCGTTGGAGCAGGTCTTCCCGAGCATCCCGGGGTCCAGCGACGGACGCACGAACCTGATTGGGGAGTCCTTCTTCAGAACGAAGTACAACACGCCCACGGTCACGGCCATCAGCGCGCCGATGCCGGATGCCAGCGCCGCACCTTTCATACCCATCCCGAACGGCCCCATGAACAGGATGTCCAATACGATGTTCACCAATCCTGCGGCGATGGAGCACGCCAGGGACAGTCCGGGCCTGCCGGCCACGATGAGGAACTGGGTGGTCAGGTACTGCAGGATGAACATCGGGGCGAACGCCGCGCACACCACGAGGTAATCGCGGGAGAGGTCGTGGAGGGTCTCGTCGGCACCCATCAGGTCCACTAGTTGCGATGAGAAAGCCAGGATGATGGCCATCGAGACCACGGACACGGCGAAGGCCGTCAGGACGATCCCGGAGAACGACCTGCTGGCCTCGTCCCTCCTCCCCTCCCCCAGCTTGGTCGCCACGTAGGCGGACCCTCCGGTCGAGAACATGAATCCGAACGAGGTGAACAGGGCGGAAACGGGCATCACGATGTTGAGCGCCGCCAGGGCGTCGGTCCCGATCATGTTGGAGACCAGGGCCCCGTCCGCGATGGAGTAGGTGGAGATGCTCACCATCACGATTATCGTCGGGATGGCGAAGCGCAT
>CAVDQR010000001.1:19346-27341 GCA_963611065.1 Bacteroides ovatus | reverse complement strand
GAAGCGAGGATCCTCATGCAGGTCCAGGAGAACATCCTGTCGCCCAGGTACGGAGGTCCGATCATCGGAGCCATCCACGACCACATCACCGGAGCGTACTTCCTCACCCACGGCAACCCCAGGTTCAGCCGCGCCGAGGCCATGAACATCATGTTCAAGCTCGGAAACGAGGGGACCACCGGGCCCAAGAGCGTCGCGGGAGTCGAGATCCCCGAGCCCATGGTCGACGAGAACGGGAAGGAGTACTGGACCGGCAAGCAGCTGTTCTCCACCGTGCTCCCGAAGGACTTCAACACCACGTTCAAGGCGAACATCTGCCAGTCCTGCGACAAGTGCACGAAGGACAAGTGCGAGTTCGACGCCTACGTCAAGATCAGGGACGGACAGCTCCTCTGCGGTACCATCGACGTCAAAGCGATCGGTAACAGCAAAGGGAAGATCCTGGACCGCATCGCCAGGGACTACGGTTCCGAGCGCGCCGCGCTCTTCATCAACCAGGTCACCAGGATCGCGCTGGGCGCGATCATGAACCACGGGTTCAGCACCGGTATCGGCGACGAGGACATCCCCGAGGAGGCCGCCCTGCAGATCGCCAACAACACCCAGGACTGCATCGACAAGGTGACCGAACTGGTCCAGTCGTATCAGGACGGGACCCTCGAGCAGATGCCCGGCAGGTCCCTGAGGGAGACCCTGGAGGTGAGCGTCATGAAGGTCCTCGGAGAGGCCCGTGACGGAGCCGGTAAGATCGCCGGGAAGCACCTCGGTATGTCCAACCCCGCGGTCATCATGGCCAAGGCCGGAGCCCGTGGATCCATGCTCAACCTGTCCCAGATGGCGGGTTGCGTCGGTCAGCAGGCCGTCCGTGGAGAGAGGCTGTCCAGAGGATACGGAGGCAGGACCCTGCCCCACTTCGAGAAGGGCGACCTGGGCGCGTACGCCAGGGGCTTCTGCTCCAATTCGTACAAGTCCGGTCTGTCCCCGACCGAGTTCTTCTTCCACGCCATGGGAGGAAGGGAGGGTCTGGTCGATACCGCCGTCCGTACATCCAGGTCCGGATACATGCAGAGGAGGCTCGTCTCGGCCCTGGAGGACCTGAAGCTCACGTCCGACGGTACCGTGAGGAACACCGCCGGCACCATCGTCCAGTTCCTCTACGGAGAGGACGGGGTCGATCCGTCCAAGGCCGTCCGCGGCAAGGCCATCGACCTGAACGACCTGTTCTTCGAGGTCCTCGGAGACGACTACGAGGATCAGCTCCACCTCGACGAGAAGGATGTCGGAGGAGACTACGGCTCCATGGAGAAGGACGAGATGGAGTACAGCGAGGACGAGGAGTCCGAGGAGTCCGACGACGACATGGACTTCGACTACGAGGGAGGAGGCGAGTGATATGGCCATAAAGGACACCAAGAACGCGCTCTACAAGAGGGGGATCTCCGAGGAGACCGTCGCCCTCATCATGAACGACAAGAGCCTGACCACCCTCGCCGCCATCTCGGAGGCCGGGGTCGACAGGCTCGTCGAGCTCGGACTGATGGAGGAGGAGGCCGCCTCGGTCATCGCCAAGATCGGGAAGAGGAAGGCTTCGACATCGTCCAAGGCCAAGAAGGAGGTCGAGGAGATCGTCCCCGTCGAGCCCATGGAGGAGGTCGTCAAGTCCTACACCCTCTCCGACGACGAGAAGAGCCTCGAGGAGCTGTCCGAGTCCCTCGGACTCGAACTGCCCCTGAAGATCATCGTGGACATCGCCGACCGCATCAAGAAGGCCGAGCTCTCCGACGAGAAGAAGGAGCAGCTGCTCAGGCGCGCCGACGAGATGTACAAGAGCCACAAGATGGACCAGAACGAGTCCGCCGGTGTGATGGCCGCCCATTCCCTCGGAGAGCCGGGTACGCAGATGAACATGCGTACCTTCCACTACGCGGGAGTCGCGAACGTGAACGTCACCCAGGGACTTCCGAGGTTGATCGAGATCGTGGATGCCAGGCGCATCCCGTCCACCCCGTCGATGAACATCCCCCTGATCGGCACCGCCGCCCAGGACGAGTCCGTGGCGAAGTTCGTTGCTTCGAACATCGAGATCACGACCCTGCTGGACGTCGCCCGCGTTGAGACGGATATCACCAACATGAGGCTGATCATCGTCCCCGAGCCCCGCAAGATGGAGGCCAAGGGGATCACCGAGGACGACATCGTCGAGAGGCTCAGGAAGGTCAAGGCCGTGAAAGGCATGGTGGAGAAGGACGGTTTCGAGATCGTCATCACCGCCGACGAGCCCTCCTACAAGAAACTGCAGATCATGTTCGACGCCATCAAGAACGCCAAGATCAAGGGCATCGATGGGATCACAAGGGCCATCCTGTCCAAGACCGAGGGGTCCTGGAAGATCGTCACCGAGGGGAGCAACCTCAAAGAGGTCCTCAAGGTGGAGGGCGTCGACACTGAGAACGTCATGACGAACAGCATCCTGGAGGTCGCCGACGTCCTGGGTATCGAGGCCGCAAGGAACTCGATCATCCATGAAGCGATGGGGACCCTGGGAGAAGCGGGTCTGGACGTCGACATAAGGCACATCATGCTGGTCGCCGACCTCATGACGAATGACGGATACGTCAAGGCCATCGGAAGGCACGGAGTCTCCGGAAAGAAGTCCTCCGTGCTGGCTAGAGCGGCCTTCGAGATCACCGCAGCGCATCTGCTGCACGCCGCGATGGTGGGGGAGACCGACCCTCTCGAGGGAGTCACCGAGAACATCATCGTCGGACAGCCGGTCACACTGGGTACCGGCGCTGTAAACATTATTTACGATCCAAAGAAGAAAGGAAGTGAATGAGAATGAGCGATGAGAAGATTGACATTAGCAGGGCGCTGAAATCCGCGATCACCACCGGAAAGGTCGAGTTCGGCGTCGAGCAGACCCTGAAAGCCGTCAAGGACGGGAAGGCCCAGATGGTCGTCCTCGCCAGGAACTGCCCCAGCAAGGAGCTGACCGGCGACCTCGACGTCAAGGTCCACGTGTACAGCGGGAACAACATGGAACTCGGCGCACTGTGCGGGAAACCCTTCTCCGTGTCCGCTCTCGTCATCATCGACAAGGGCAGCTCCAACATCCTTACGCTGTGATGAAACATGCCTGTCGATATCGTACTAACGGAGGAGACGCTGAGGTACATCTCCCTCTTCGAGACCGTCACCAAGACCAGCGCCATCGACTGCATGGACACCGAGGACAAGCTCGTGTTCATCGTCGAGAAGGGCAAGGCCAACATCGCGGTCGGGAAGAAGGGCGAGCACGTCATCAAGCTCAAGGAGCTCACCGGGAAGAACATCCAGGTCGTGGAGTTCTCCGAGGACCCCGAGCAGTTCGTGATGAACGTGTTCCACATCTACGGGCCTCAGAAGGTGGTCATCGAGCAGCGCGGGAACATCACCCACGCCACCGTGACCGTCGATCCCAAGCTCAAGGGGCGCGCCATCGGAAAGGCGGGGAAGAACCTCCGCCTGGCCAGGGACATCGTGAACAGGCACCACGACATCCAGAGCCTCAGCGTCGAGTGAGCCTCCGGCATCCCGCCGGAAGCCCCCTCGTTCCAAACGATTTAACAGCGGCCCCCCTCGGTCGAGGGGGGTCCTTTCCACTTCCAATCCGTCGGCGGTGGGGTACTGCTCCGACAGCCACGCCTTGCCGGTGAGTTTTCCCGATATGTTCTCGAGCACCCACGGCGCCACCTCGACGTCGTCGCCGGAGGCGCAGAAAAGCTCGTCTGGAACATTCAGTTCCCTGAGCTGCTCCACTATGGCATCCCTGTCCCCGCGGACGAATCCCCTGACGATGGTGCCGTCCTCGGTGACCTGCTGATACGCCTCGGTGGTGTTGAGCGCCCTGCGGATCAGCCTCCTGCGGAGCTGGACGCCGTCCTTGAAGGCCGACGAGCAGAAGTGGACATCCATCCCGCGGGCCTTCTTCAGCACTTTCATGGCGGTCTCCTCGGACCCGGCGACGGCCGACGACACGTCGTCCTTGACGGCGTATCCGTGGATGTCCATCATGTCCCAGTTGCTCTCGGAGAACTCCAGCTCGTTGAGGTTGACGAACGCCACCCCGACCGATCTGGCATATGCGATCATCGCAAGGATGTCGTCCTCCCTGCGGGGCAGCGCGGGGATCTCGATCCCCACGGGGATGCGGACCGCTTCAACGACCTCCTTCAGTTTCGTATCCGCCATGCGGGACCACTGAACGTCCCTCGGATGGAGCCTCAGCTCGTCCAACCCGGCGTCCTCGAGGACCTTGGCCTTCCCGGGGTCGATGGTCGCGGTGTACAGGTGGATGTGGTGGTCCGGGCCGAACCTGTCCTTCAGGAGGCGGATGCAGTGGACGGTCCTGTCCATGTCGATCAGGGGGTCCCCTCCGGTTATCCCGGTGCCCCTGGCGTCCATCGCTTCGGCTTCGGCGACGATCTCCTCGTCGGTCGCGACGCGCATCTCGTTGGCGTAGACCACGTCCCTGCCCTTCTTCTCGAGCGATACGGGGCAGTAGTCGCAGCCCCATCCGCATTTCCCGGTGACGAGGAGGACCATCTTCGAGCCCTCTATGCACCTGACACAGCCCTCCGGGACCTTCCCGCAGCGGGCGGATCCGCATTCCATCCTCCTGAGCATGCGTCCCCCGAGGATACGGAGCCTTAATATCTCTCGTGATTCGTCCCGTCGTCCATGAGGAAGGAGAGCAGGCTAGTCCTGGCACTTGATGAAACGGACGGCGAGAAGGCTTTGAGAGTCGCCGAATCCGTGGCGGGCATCGTGGATGCCGTGAAGATAAATTGGCCGCTCGTCCTGTCCGAGGGGCCCCAGATGATCACCCGTCTGTCCGAGTTCTCGGACGTCATCTGCGACTTCAAGGTCGCCGACATCCCGAACACCGTCCGCCTCATCGTCGAGAACGCGGTGTCCAGGGGCGCGTCGGCCGTCATCGTCCACGCTTTCACCGGCGACGATTCCCTCCGCGCGGCCGTCGAGGCCTCCGGGGACGCGGAGATCTACGCGGTCACCGAGATGAGCCATCCCGGAGCGGTCATGTTCACGGCCAAGCACGCCGAGGAGATGGCGCAGCTGGGTGTGGATTGCGGGGTCGACGGTTTCATCGCCCCGGCCACCAGGCCCGAGAGGATACGCGCCGTCAGGTCCGTCGTCGGTCCCGACAAGAAGATCCTGTCGCCCGGGGTGGGCGCGCAGGGAGGGAAGGGTTCCGACGCCATAGCGGCGGGAGCGGACTACGCCATAGTCGGCAGGGCCATCTACGGGTCCGACGACCCCCGCGCCGCGGCCGAATCCTTCGCCGCCGAGATCCGCTCGGCGTTCCGATTCTAAAACCTCGAAGGCGCACCTCCGCGTGCGTGTGCGCCCTCTTTATTATAATAAGTAACGCGACTCGATGCTATTTATACGAGTTCGGGTATGGTCGGCCATTCTAAAGAGACGGAGACTTATTAGAATGCGCAAATTCGGAAAAGAGTCTGCCGCCCCCGCTGATTCGGGGGCCGACCGCGAAAGCGGTAACGGGTGGTTCAGTGGCCACCGGTGTGCACTCATCCTGGGCGTCATCGTGATCGTAGCGTTCCTGCTGCGTTTCGTGTTCGCCTACGG
Organism: Bacteroides ovatus; assembly: GCA_963611065.1. Classification (GTDB taxonomy): domain Archaea; phylum Thermoplasmatota; class Thermoplasmata; order Methanomassiliicoccales; family Methanomethylophilaceae; genus Methanoprimaticola. Next base: position 21,692 of record CAVDQR010000001.1, on the reverse strand, counting down.
CGTTTCCGCGGATGGGAATTTCGCCCTGTCCGGCGGTTCGAGTGCACAATACCATCTGCATGTGATCGAAAGCATCCTCAACGGCTCCTGGGCCATGACGGATGCGGCCGTCAACTATCCCATCGGCGGTTCCCTGTACATCCCGCCCCTCATGGACTTCCTTGCCGCGGGCGTCGCTTCCATCTTCGGCGGAAGCATGGGTACCACCGAGGCCGCCTCTATGGGCCTGGCTGTGCTGAATCCCATCTTCGGGGCTCTTCTGTGCATCCCGGTCTATCTGATCGGCAAGGAGATGTTCGACAAGACGATAGGTGTAGTGGCTGCCCTGATCATCGCGTTCATGGCCCTCCCGATCAGCACCTCGGTCTTCTCCAGCGGCAACGAGTATGCCCTGGCCGCCTTCCTCATCGCGTTCATGGCGTACTTCGCCGTGAAGATGGTCAAGGCCCTGGATGCCGAGGAGCCCTCGAGGAAGACCGTCCTGATCAACGGCGCGGTCGCCGGGATCTTCATGATGCTGGCCGCCCTCACCTGGAACGGCTTCCGCATCGCGGTCGTCCTCGTCGCAGTCGCGATGGTCCTCCAGGCCGTCGCCTCCCGCGTCAGGGGCAAGGACTTCACCGACGCGACCCTCGGGTACGCTGTGATGATCCTCGTCGGGACCCTCGTCCACGCCGCGTACTATGTGCCGGCCGGCCTCATGGACGCCGTCTACTCCGGGCCCGTCCTCATCGCCATCGTCTCCGTCGTGTTCACCTTCATCTTCATGGCCCTCAGGGAGAAGCCCTGGGTGGTCACGATCCCCGCACTGGTCGTCGTCTTCCTGGTGTTCTGCGCGGCCCTCGCCATCGCAGCCCCCGGAATGTACCACGATTTCATCTTCGGGAACTCGGTCTACACGAGTTCGATAATGGAGCAGCTCGCCAACAGCCACGTGTCCATGTCCAACGTCGCCGCCTACTACGGCTGGCTGACCATGTGGCTCCCGATCTGCCTCGCCATCTACGAGACCTACGTCTACCTGAGGAGGGACCGCTCCGCGACCCAGCTCTTCATGGTCGTCTGGCTGTTCGTCATGTTCTTCGCGACCTGGACCAGCTACGCCACCGCGGCCGTCGTCGGCAGCGTGTTCGCCGTCGGGTCCGCCGCGGTCATCGTGGGAATGTTCAGGGAGGCCAAGGTCAGGGACTGGGCCTCCGACGTCAAGGCCGCCGGGATGCCCGGATGCTTCAGGAAGATGGTCAAGCCCTTCCCGCTCGTGTCCGTCCTCGTCGTCGCGCTGCTCGTCATCGTGCCCAACTTCAGCTTCGCCGTCGACGCGGGGCAGCCCACCAACACCGAGGGGGACGCCTTCTACGCCGGCAACACCACCTTCACCATCAAGACCGGCGACTCCTACCCCATGGGGAACGTCTGGAATAACTACAGGGACGCCGACAAGAACGGCGCCATCGTGACCTGGATCGACAACTCCTACGACGCCGTCACCCAGGGCAAGTTCGATTCCGTCACCGACACCATCGGAGGCGGATCCACCGCGGCCGCGCAGATGTATCTCGCGAACGGCTCCGGAGCCACCGTCGCCGCCATGATGCTCCGCATCATGCTCGCCAACCCGGACACCAACTTCGCCACCTGCTTCTCGTCCTCGTCCGTCTACGACGAGGTCAGGGCCTTCATCCAGAACCCCTCCTCCGCAGTCGAGGAGGTCAGGTCCAACCCCGACACGTACGGAAAGGTCAACTCGAACATCACCGAGGAGAACGCCGTCTACCTCGCCGCGATCAACGCCATGGCCGAGGGAATGAACCAGAAGGAGATCATGAACGCCTACGACAAGGTCTGCGACCTGACCGGAAGCAAGATCGGATACATGGTCTTCGACGGATCCATGCTCCCCCTGCAGTACAGCGACGGGGACAGCTTCTCGACCATCGCCTACTTCGCCGACTACCAGCTCGACAAGTACGGCGCGGCGACCCAGTTCTACTCCTACAACACGTACTACGGCACCACCAACTACACCAGCGCCATCTACGACACGACCCTCTGGAGGGCCATGATCGGACCCACCGCCACCGAGGCGGGCTACAGCAGCTCCTACAGCTACCTCGTCGCCCTGTCCCTCAGCGACGGCAAGGACGGATCCGCGAAGGCCATCCCCGGATACGGCCTGGCCGGATTCACGGTCGGACAGTGGCTGGTCATGTACAACCCCGACAACGAGGCCACCGTCAGCAGCGACGGATGGAAGTACATGGACGCCTACGAGGCGATGGAGAAGCAGAAGACCGACGGAGGCATGATCAACTACCTCTACTCGATCGTCATGCTCGAGTACACCGG
>CAVDQR010000001.1:8347-18482 GCA_963611065.1 Bacteroides ovatus | reverse complement strand
GTTCGACGTCCCCGTGGGACTCGCCACCGATGCGATGTCCTACTCCGTCTACGCGGTCTCCGGGAACAGCGTCTACTACGGCGTCTACACCGGAGGGGACTCCCTGAGCCTCACCTCCGCAACGGCCACGAAGGCCAGCGGGACCATCAAGAACGGCGACAGCGGAATGAAGTCCACCGTCATCTTCACGATGGACTCCGGATTCAAGCTCACCGCCACCACGGACAGCGACGGCAAGTACAGCGTCATCCTGCCCCAGGGATCCTACACCGTCAACGCCAACAACGGCAGCGACAAGGTCGCTCTCGGAACCTTCGTCGCCGCAGGCGAGGGAGCCGCGAAGAACTTCACCGCGGTCGACGGAAGGAAGGTCACCGCCTACTACAAGTACGACCCCGCCACCAGCGAGAGCAACAAGAACCTGCCCTTCGCCCTGGCGTTCATCAAGTTCACCTACAACGACACGGAGTACGTCATGTCCACCATGACGAACACCGACGGTGCCGCCGTGTACTACATACCCGACAGCATCGAGGCCACCACGTACCTCAACGGAACCGACGGGGTCCTCAACAACGACGTCTTCGACTGCACCGACACCTCGAGGAGCGTGTCGAAGACCACGTCCTCCACATCCACGACGCTGACCATCCAGTACGTCGGATACGAGGAGAACCAGAAGAACACCGTCAAGCAGGTGTCCTACACCGCCGAGTACGACATGAAGCTCACCTTCTACAAGGATCTGAAGACGGGCGACAAGGAGTTCACCATGAAGGCCGGAGAGACCAAGATGCTGACCCCCGGACAGTACGAGGTCGTCATCGACGGGTCCACCGGCGGATACTTCAAGGGAACCGCCTACATCTACCCCGGTCAGGACGCCTTCTCCACCATGGAGGTCGAGGAGGTCGTGGCCGTATCGATCGCCAAGAACGACTCCGACGCGATCACCATCACGACCGAGGACGGATCCTACCACGCCTTCACCGGCGGATACTACTTCGAGAAGGGCTACAAGTACTACCTCAAGTCGGTCGGCAAGGATTCCGACGGCAAGGAGACCCTCAAGTACGGTCTCCTGGACCTCACCGAGTCCGCGACCGCGCCCTCGACCATCGACATGAAGGCCACCGCCCTCAAGATCTCGGTCACCGGATACGTCGGCATCTCCGCCGACGGAGACCTGACCGTGGTCGCCGACGGATTCGAGCGCGAGTTCACCATCTCCAAGGGAGCCTACACCATGGAGCTCCCCGCCGATGTGGGAACGGTCACCGCCACAGCGCAGGTCACCGCCACCGTGGACTCCGAGGAGTACAAGTTCGCCGCCACCGCCGAGTTCTCCGGAATGAAGGACGGCAGCATCAGGAACGTCGCGGTCGTCAACTCCGACTTCGACGACGACGATGACGATGAGGACGACGAGCCCGAGTTCGAGGTCACCATCGACGATGCGAACTTCGCGAACGGCACGGCAGTGGTGGAGTTCACCATCAAGAACCTGACCTCGTCCACTATGACCTATCAGATCTCCACCGGAAGCGCATGGTCCCTGAACAAAGTGATTCAGGTCACCGTTCCCGGGAATGACAGCGTCACGGAGACTGCCACCGGGACCTACGACGACTCGCGCGTCGCCCCCGGACTCGACGGAGTCACCCTCGTGGTGAAGGACATCAACGGGTCCTCGACCGTCACCAAGAAGATCACCGAGAACTCCGCGTCCCAGACCGGAACCCTCGGTATGGATGTCCTGAAGGCCGGCGACAGCGATGTCGCAGCCAACGACAAGGTCTCCCCGTCGCAGTACATGTACGCGCTGACCTTCGTCAACAAGGACGTCTACGCCAAGACCGTCACTCTGGCCGATCTCAACGTCCCGAGCGGATGGACCGCCAAGGTCATGGACGCCGACGGAACCCTCGTGGCCGATGTCACGGACGAGTTCACCGTCTACGGCCTCCAGACTGTCACCTACTACGTGTCGTTCATGAAGGCCGCTTCCGAATCCGGCGATTCCGAGAAGGCTCCCAGCCTCTCCGTCACGGTCAAGTACGGGAACGAGAGCAAGACCGTCTCGTCCAGCCCCGTCGAGATCTCCGTCGACACCGAGGATTCCTCGGCATCCGGCGGCAACGCGGTGAACAAGAGGTCCGGAGTGCCCTCGGGAATCTGGTTCCTCGTCGCGGTCATCATCCTGATGCTGATCGCGGTCTTCTGGCTCGCCAGCAAGAGGGGGGTGTTTGCACGCAAGTGAATTCGAAGATCATGATGGCCTTCGCCCTCGTGGCGCTGGCCGCCGTGTTCGCGGTCCCCCTGGCGGAGTCCGACGGAGATGCCTTCTACGACATCAGCGGGGACAACGTCATCGGGACCCAGGACAAGGAAGAGTACACCATCTCGTACACGAACCACGACTACGACGACAAGAAGGACATGTCCATGTCCGTCGCCTACAGCGCCAAGCTCGTCGACTCCAGCGGATCGACCGTCAGCAGCGGCGTGAGCCCCAGCTCCGGGGACCTGACCAACGGGGTCTCGGCCACCGTCACGGTGACCGCCCCCAAGACCGCAGGGAACTACGAGCTGAAGGTCACCTACACCCCGACCATCACCTACACCGGCGATGACGGGGAGACCGTCACGGTGCCCACGGACGATGTGAAGAAGGAGCAGTCCTACAAGATCAAGGTCGTCGACCCGATCACCCTCAAGGTCACCCTGAAGAACAACTCCGAGATCGACCTCACCGGCTTCGGAGTGTACTTCTACATCAACGGCGAGAAGATCGAGGACAGCTACACCACCGTGGACCTCTCCAAGGAGGGTACCGCGTCGGTCTCCTACAAGTGGGTCACCGACTCCGGCAACGGGAAGTACACCTACATGGTCATGCCGGCCGATTCCGGCAACCTGGTGAACATCACGGGCCTCGGGGAGGAGCAGACCTTCTACATCGGGGACAGCAGCTACACCGTCTGGATCGTGCTGCTGGTGGTCATCATCATCCTGCTGGCCTTCTCCCTCGTGTGGGTGTACAGGAAGCCCGTCAAGAACTACGGGAAGCCCAAGTCCAGGCGCTGATGCGCCGAGGGGATCCGATCCCCTCGAAACCCTTTCGAAACCCCTTCCTTCTGTTCTGTTCTCGAGTTCCGGGTCAAAGGCCGCGGTAGAACCTGTCGGACAGGTGCGCCCTGTACAATCCGTCCGCTCTGCGGACCCTGAGCGCGGGATCGGGCGAAGGGATGAATTCCATCCCTTCGTAGAACACGTCTGTGAGCGTCAGCCCCTCGGCGGGGGCCAGGCCGAAGTTGGACCATCCTCCGGACAGCCCCTTCTCGACGCGCGATAATTCGATCCTGCCGGATGCGACCCTCGACACCGTCGAGGCGATCCTGCGGATCATGTTCCAGAGGAAGTGGTCGGCGCGGAACGTGAGGACCAGCACATCCCCCTCCTCGCGGACGCTCGCCTCCTTCATGTCTATGACCGTCCCCTTGCCCTCGGACTTGCAGAACCCGGAGAAGTCGTGCTCCCCCTCGAAGAGGGCCATGCATTGCTCCGCGAGGCGGACGTCCATGCCGTCGGACCTCATGACGTACTCGTACGTCCTCATGTCCGCGTGCCTCGGGAGGAAGCCGTCGTCCACCCGGGCGTACGCCGTGCAGAGCACGCCGCCGTAGATGGAATTCAGGGCTTTCAGAAGGGGGACGGGGTCGGCGCCTCCGGATTCGAAGGCCGCCACGTTCCCCGTGGCGTTCACGCCCTTGTCGGTGCGGCTCGCCAGTTTCAAATCGATGTCGTCGGGAGGGAGTCCCGTGACCCTCTCGATCGATGCGAGCAGGGTGCCCTCCACCGTGACGAGGCCGGGCTGTATCTGAGAGCCCGAGAATCCCTCGCCGCGGTAGGCTATCCTGACTGCCAGGTCCGTCATGCCGAGCGGAGGGCGTTCATGTGGTCGACCCTGCGCTGCACGAGCTCGCGGGTGCCGATGTCGTGACGGACGAACACGGCGTCGCAGTGCACATGCTCCAGGGCCTTCTCGCAGTTCCTCTCGGCCTCCTCGATGGAGGATCCGACGCCCACGACGCCGATGGATCTGGATGTGCCCGTGACGAGCTTCCCGTCCTTCATGTCGACGTTGGCGTAGTAAGCGACCGCTCCGCAGTCCCTGATCGCATCCTCGTCCACGGAGATCTCGTGACCGGATTCCGATTTGACGCCGTATCCCTTGGGCACGACGTACTTGCAGACGGTGGCCTCGTCCGAGAAGGCGGCGTCCCCGCCGAGGGTCCCGGTGGCCATCCTGTAGCAGACGTCCTCGAAGTTGGATTTCAGCACGGTGAGGACGTTCATCGCCTCGGGGTCGCCGAATCTGGCGTTGATCTCGATGATCTTCGGCCCGTCGACGGTCAGCATGAACTGTCCGTACATGACCCCGCGGTAGGGGCATCCCTCCTCGGCCAGGGCATCGATGATGGATTGGACGATGTCCAGGGCCTTCTTCCTGTCCTCCTCGGACACGAACGGGAGCAGGTGGTCCGAATCGGTGTAGGAACCCATCCCGCCGGTGTTCGGCCCGACATCCCCCTCGTAGGCCCTCTTGTGGTCCTGGACCAGGGGCATGGGGACGATGTGCTTCCCGTCGGAGAACACCATCTGGGTGAACTCCTCGCCGACGGCCCTCTCCTCGAGGATGACGCCGGCGCCTCCGATGTTCCCGTCGAAGATCTCGCGGATGTACTCCATGGTCTCCTCGAAGCTGTGGAGGTGCTCCCCCTGGACCTTGACGCCCTTCCCGCCGGTCAGTCCGACGGGCTTGACGACGATCTCATGATCGATGCCTTTCAGGTACGCTTCGGCGTCCTCGGCGTTGTCGAAGCTGGCGAACGAGAGGTTCCCGGCGATGCCGTGCTTCTCGACCAGCTCCCTCATGAACGATTTGGATGTCTCGATCCTGGCCGCGTCCTTGGTGGGGGACGCGCATCTGATGCCTGCGGATTCCAGCGCATCGACGATCCCGACGCCGAGGGGAGCCTCCGGACCTATGAACGCGAGCTCGACGCCGTTCTCCTTGGCGAAGGACACGACCCTGTCGACGTCCTTCTCGTCGCAGAGCAGGTGCTTCTCCGCCCTTGCGACGATTCCGGGGTTGGCGTTCTTCATCACGCAGTAGAGTTCGGAGCCGGAGCGGTGCAGGGCCTCGACGGCCGCATGCTCCCTCCCGCCTCCTCCGACGGCCAGGACCTTCATATGTACGCACCTCAGAGCTTCAGGGCGGCGAGGATCTCGTCCAGCCCCTCGTCCTTCTTGACGCTGCACATGTAGATGTTCTTTACCCCGCCGGTGAGCTTGTTGTAGTCCTTGGCGATGACCTGCGGGTCCACGTCCACGGCGTCGGCGATGTCCACCTTGTTGAGGATCGCCACGTCGGAGTGGATGAAGATGTCGTGGTGCTTCCTGACCATGTCGTCGCCCTCGGTGACGGATACGACGACGACCCTGAGGTCGGTTCCGAGGGGGAAGTCCGCGGGGCACACGAGGTTCCCGACGTTCTCCACGAAGATGATGTCGTACTTGTCCAGGTCCATGGTGGACAGGGTCTTCTTGATCAGGTTGGCGTCGAGGTGGCACTCGTGGCCGGTGTTGCAGTTGACGGATTCCAATCCGGACTTCTCGAACCTGGTGTAGTCGTCGTCGCCCGTGACGTCGCCGGCGATGGCGCACACGCGGAGGCCCTTGGCCCTGAGCTTCTCGGCCAGCTTGATGATCATGGCCGTCTTGCCCGCGCCGATCGAACCCATGAAATCGATGGATTTGATGTTGTGCTGCTTCATCAGACGGTAGTTCTCGTGGGCGATCTTGTTGTTCTCCTTGAGGACGTCTATCTCCGATCCGGGCTGGACTATGTGCATGGCCGGGGTTACTCGATGCATACACTATATAGCCTTCGTGCTACCGGCTCGAAGGTCTAGGGAGGTGAGGTCGACGCGACGTTGGAACGGGGTCCCGTTTCCGCCGTCCGCCTCCCTCCGGAGAAGCTTCCGCCGAGGGCTGGAACAAAGCACATAAACGGCCCTTCCATCCCCTCTCCCAATAACATGAGCTATTCGGATTCTCTTTCCAAGACCCTCTCGTCGCTGGGTGCGGCGGAGGGTACGAGGCTCAGGGTGGAGAAGGGCGGAAGGTCCTTCGAGGGCACCCTGATGCCCCATCACGAGTTCAGCTCCCCCGACGTGCTGATACTGAAGGTCAAGAGCGGGTACAACGTGGGGATCTCGGTAACGCCCGAGACCAAGGTCGAGGTCCTCGGCCAGCCCGCGGTCCACGAGAAGAAGGAATCCCCGGTGGAGTTCCACGAGGGCCTGCCCAAGATCGTCCTCATCGGTACCGGCGGGACCATCGCCTCCTATGTGGACTACAGGACGGGTGCCGTCCACCCGGCGCTCTCCACCTCTGACATGGTCAACGCCGTGCCCGAGATCAGGGAGCTGGCGAACATCGACGCCCGCGTGCTGTTCTCGATCTTCTCCGAGAACATGGATCCCGCCCACTGGCAGGAGCTCGCCAAGGCCGTCGCCGAGGAGATCAACAATGGCGCGGATGCGGTCATCATCCCCCACGGTACGGATACCATGGGATACACCGCCGCCGCGCTGTCCTTCATGCTCGGGGATGTCCCGAAGCCGGTCATCCTCGTGGGAGCGCAGCGTTCCTCCGACCGTCCGTCCTCGGACGCGTCGAGCAACCTGATGGCCTGCGTCCGCTTCGCCACCAAGGCCGACCGCTCCGGGGTGTTCGTCGTCATGCACGACACGCCCGGAGACGATTCGTTCGCCGTCCACCAGGGCACCAGGGTCCGCAAGATGCACACCTCCCGCAGGGACGCGTTCCATTCGATCAACGCGCTCCCCGTGGCCCACCTGGACAAGGACGGGAACATGGAGGTCCGCACCGACGGGCCGAAGGTCCGCGATGCGGAGGTCGTCGTGAAGGAGAGCATGGAGAAGTCCTGCGTCCTGCTCCAGTACTATCCCGGCATGGACCCTGCCCTGTTCGAGCCGGTGTTCATGAAATCCAAGGGGGTCGTCATCGCCGGGTCCGGTCTCGGACACGTGTGCGAGGGCATGATCCCCCTGATCAGGAAGGCCTCCGAGAACGGCACCGTCGTGGTCATGACCAGCCAGTGCCTCAATGGGAGGACGAACCTCAATGTGTACAACACCGGGAGGGACATGCTGAAGGCCGGCGCGATCACCGTGCTGGACATGCTCCCGGAGACCGCCTACGTCAAGCTGATGTGGGCACTGGCCAACACGGATTCCGTCGAGGCCGCGAAAGAGCTCATGCAGACCCCTCTGGCCTGCGAGATGTCCGACAGGAGGACCATCGATGAGTGACGATTACGAGATGATGTGCGGCATCGAGATCCACCAGCAGCTGGATACGAAGAAGCTGTTCTGCGACTGCGACAGCCGCCTGTGCGAGGACGGTGCCGGGGCGTACTTCAGGAAGCTCAGGCCCACCACCAGCGAGATGGGGGAGATCGACCGCGCCGCCCTGGCCCAGTTCCAGAGGCACATGGGGTACAGGTACCAGTGCTGCGAGGGCACCAGCTGCCTGGTCGAGCTGGATGAGGAGCCGCCGCACAGCGTGAACCCGGATGCGATGCAGATCGCCCTGACGTTCTCCGAGATGCTCGGAGCGAACGTGATCGACGAGATCCACTTCATGAGGAAGATCGTGGTCGACGGATCCAACACATCGGGATTCCAGAGGACCGCGCTGGTCGCCACCGACGGCCACGTCATGGCCGGCGACAGGGAGATCTCCATCCTGTCCGTCTGTCTGGAGGAGGATGCGGCGAGGAAGGTCGAGACCAAAGGGGACGAGATCCTCTACAGGCTGGACCGTCTCGGCATACCGCTGATCGAGGTCGCCACGGGACCCGACATGAGGACCCCGGAGGAGGTCCAGGAGGTCGCGTACCGCATCGGGACGCTCCTGAGGGCGACCCGCAGGGTCAAGAGGGGCATCGGTACGATCCGTCAGGACCTCAACATCTCGATCCCGGGCGGGGCCCGCATCGAGCTGAAGGGAGTGGGCGATCTGAAGCTCATCCCCGACTACGTGAGGAACGAGGTCGCCAGGCAGAGGATGCTCATCCGCGTCAAGGGCATCCTGAACGACAGGGGCACCGCCCCGGTGGATTTCGTGACCGAGGATGTCACGGACATCTTCGAGTCGTGCGATTCCAAGGTCATCAAGGGCGCCCTGTCCTCGAAGGGACGCGTCCTCGCCGTGCGTCTGCCCGGATTCGCCGGAGTCATGAACGGGGACGAGGGCAAGCTGCGCCTCGGCGCCGAGATGGCCCAGAGGGCCCGCACCCGCGGGGTCAAGGGCATATTCCATTCGGACGAGCTGCCGAACTACGGCATCTCGCAGGATTACGTCGATGCTCTGAGGCAGCGCCTCGGCATGACCGGGCCGGACGATGCGTTCGTCATGTGCGCCGCGCCGGAGAAGAAGGCGAAGGATGCGCTGGACGTCGCCGTCTCCAGGGCCAACGAGGCTCTCGTCGGCGTTCCCGAGGAGACCCGCGACCCGCTCCCCGACGGGACCACCAAGTACTCCAGGCCGCTCCCCGGGGCCGCCAGGATGTATCCCGAGACCGATGTCCCCCCGACCACGATCACCGAGGCCAGGATGGACTCGATCCGCAACAACATGCCCGAGTTCCCCGAGCAGATCGAGGCCCGCCTCGTGAAGGACTACGGGGTCAACGGCCAGCAGGCCAGGCAGATCGTCAGGAAGGGACAGGACGAGCTCTTCGAGATGCTCGCCGCGGACGGGATGGCCTCCATCGCAGCGACCACCCTGCTCAACACCTTCGGCGAACTGGAGCACGACGGGCTCGACCCCGCTTCCGTATCCGAGGATGCGCTCATCGAGGCGTTCGGCATGCTCAAGGCGGGACGCTTCGCCAAGGAGGCCCTGCCGTCCCTGCTGAAGGAGATGTGCTCCGGCACGTGCCCGGAGGACGCCATCGGGAAGCTCGGACTCGGCGCCATGGACGCCGGCGAGGCCCAGGCGGTCATCGACGCCATCGTCGACGAGCGCGCCGACTTCGTCAGGTCCAAGGGGATGGCCGCCATCGGACCGCTGATGGGGCCCGTCATGGGCGCCCTCCGCGGGAAGATCGACGGCAAGCAGGCCAACGAGCTGCTCTCCAAATCCATCTCCAGGCTCCTGGGATGAAAACACAGTCCCCGTCCGCTGAGTCGGACGGGGATATTCATGTTCATCGATATCGAAGGGTTTTTACGCAGTTCCGCGGATTCGCTGTTCATGAAAGCGCTTCTCATCAACGGAAGCCCCCACGCCAAGGGGTGCACCCACAGGGCCCTCATCGAGCTGGCCGAGGAGCTGGGATCCAGAGGGATCGAATCCGAGATCGTCCATCTGGACAGCGCCATGCCCGGGTGCAGGGGTTGCCGCTATTGCATGAAGAACGGCCGTTGCGTGATCGACGACCAGGTCAACCAGCTGGCATCGCGCCTCGACGAGTTCGATGCAATCGTCCTGGGATCGCCGGTGTACTATTCCGGACCCTCGGGACAGATATGCGCGTTCGCGGACAGGTTCTTCTACTCCACCTTCGGGCGCATGGCCGGGAAGCTCGGAGCTTCCGTCGTGTCCTGCCGCCGCGGGGGCGCGTCGGCTTCGTTCGACCGTCTGAACAAGTACTTCCAGATCTCCAACATGCCCGTCGTGTCCTCCCAGTACTGGAACCAGGTGCACGGCAACACGCCCGAGGAGGTCGAGAAGGACATAGAGGGTCTGCAGACCATGAGGACGCTGGGGGCCAACATGGCATGGCTCCTGAAGTGCATCGAGGCGGGGAGGCGCGAAGGCATCGACCTGCCGGTGTACGAGACGAAGACTTTCACCAATTTCATCAGGGACTGATGGGTACGACCGATGCAAGAACGAGGATAAGTTTCGCAGTCGCCGTCAGTGCGCTGATAGTGCTGTATTTCGCCTCCGGTTCGCCCATATCGCTGTATTCGATGTGGCAGGAGGAGCTGGGCCTCTCGCACGCCCAGCTGTCCATGGCGTCGATGTGGTACCT
>CAVDQR010000001.1:0-8072 GCA_963611065.1 Bacteroides ovatus | reverse complement strand
TGGCCACCGGGGCCTTCGCATCCGGCGGATTGGTCACCTACGCGGGAGTGCCGTACACGACCTACTTCTGGGCCGTGGTCGTCGCCGTCGTGGTCATCCTGGTGCTCACGCTGTTCTCCCGCGAGACCGTCGAGCGCAAGCCCGGATTGGTGAGATCGTTCATCCCCAGGATAACGCTCCCGGAGGGATGCGGACGTCTGTTCGCGGCTTCGGCGATGGTGTTCATCCCGACATGGGCTTTCGGAGGTTTCTCCCAATCCTTCAGCGCCGTCATCGTCTCGGAGCAGTTCGGGGTGCATGACGCGTTCATCTCGGCCGCGGTGTTCACATCGCTCCTGCTGCCGAACGCCCTGGGGAGCTTCTTCGCCAAGAGGTTCGAGACCAGGCGCGCCCAGAGGGAGGGGCTGACGATCTACACCTTCTGCACCGTGATGATGCTGGTGTCCCTGGCGGTGTTCGACAACCTGTTCCTGTTCTGCGGGTTCAGCATAATCGCCGGGATATCGCAGGGCATAGCGTTCACCGCAGGCGTGTCGGAACTGCTGTGCAGGGCGACGAAACCCCAGAGGGCGGGGACGTTCTCCACCATCTATCTGACATCGTACGGATGCGCCGCGATCCCGAACCTGGTGGTCGGGATCCTGCCCGGGAGCTATTCCGTCCAGACGATCCTGGCCGGGTACATCGTGATGAACATCGCGTTCTACATCGGACTGCTGGTGCTTTCGGCGAAGCCGTATCCGCCCAGACCGTCGATCGATGTCGGTATGGAGGACGCCTGAGCTCGAGGACCGTGAGCTTCTCGAAGAACATCTTCTGTTCCCCGAGGACCTCGCGGTCCCACCCCTCGAGGGTCTCCTCGAGGGCATGGCCGTCCATGAGGGATGAGACGACGATCACAACCCTCCCGTTCTCCTCCAGATGATCCCCGGCGCCCTTCAGGAGCTCCGGGAGCGGCCCCATGCCGTCCGGTCCCCCCGACCACGCCTTGGCCAGGAGCCCCTCCTCGTCCACGGGGAGGTAGGGGAGGTTGAAGACGATGGTATCGAACCTTCCGGTCACCCCGGAATAAACGTCCGTCTCCACCACGTCGATCCTCACGCGGTTGCGCCTGGCGTTCCTGCGCGTGAGTTCGACCGCTTTGAGGTTTATGTCCCCGGCGGTGACGAAGCACCCCTGCTTCGCGAGGTGGATCGCCACCACGCCGGAGCCGCACCCCACTTCGAGGACCTTCTCCTCGGTACGCACCTCCAGGGATTCGATGAGGAGTATGCTGTCCTCCGACGGCGGGTACACGTCCTCGTCCGTCGCTATCTCCATCCGGGGGTCGTAGATCATGGGAAGGTCCTCTCCACGGGGTTCATTCGAATTCTATGTGCTTCTCGGAGGTCTCGATCATCACGGTATCGAGGCCGAATTCCTTCTTCACCTTCTCGGCGAGGTCCTCGACGAAATCCCCGGTGGTGTGGGCCATGATGAACACGAGGGTCTGCTGACCCTGGACGACCTTGCCGTCCGCGGCGGTGTATCCGCCCTCGGCCCAGTAGCAGGTGTATCCGAACCCGCCCTTGGTGGCGATGGATACCGCGTAGGATTTCAGCTTCTCCTTGTCGGCCTCGGATGTGCCGGGATCCATGCCGAAGAACAGGGTGTACTCCTTGGATTGATCGTCATCCTTGTCGTTGTTGTTGTCCAGCGATTCGTAGAGGGCGACCGCGGACAGGATCAGCGCTATGACCGATACGACAGCCGCGATGCTGCAGAGCGATTCGGGTTTCATGGGGGATGCCACAGCGTGTCCAGATAAAACGCTTGATGTTCCTTGGGTAATATTAAAATCAGATTCGTGTTACTAGGGCCCATGAGCCGTCTGGAGGATGTCAGGTCCTATTGGTCGAAGCGCGCCGAGGGGTATTCGGAGAATGTCGCCGAGTCCCTGGATTCCGGTCGCGCGGAGCATTGGATGAACATCATCCGCGAGCATCTGAGAGGAGAAGGATTGAACGTCCTCGACGTGGGCACCGGACCGGGTTTCTTCCCCGTCCTCCTCGGGAGGGAGGGGCATCACGTCACCGGTATCGACTGCTCCGAGGGCATGCTCGAGCAGGCACGTGCCAATTGCGCCAGGTACGGCGTCGATGCGCAATTCGAGCAGATGGATGCGCAGCACCTCGACTACCCCGACGGAACGTTCGACCTGGTGATCTCCCGCAACGTCGTATGGAACCTGGAGGATCCCGCCGGGGCCTACCGCGAATGGCTCCGCGTCCTGAAGGACGGGGGGCTCCTGATGGCGTTCGACGGCAACCACTACCTCTACCTCCACGACGAGGAGTTCAGGGACGCCGGAGGGGACAGGGGGTCCAACCACCCCGCCATCGGCGGCGTGGATCCGGCCATCATGAGGGACATCGCCGAGGATCTCCCCCTCAGTTACCAGCGCAGGCCCCAGTGGGACCTGGATACGCTGATCGAGACGGGCGTCCAGAGGATAATCGTCGAGACCGACGGGCGCGATTCCTGCAGGCTGGAGAAGGACGGGGAGACCGTGTTCCTGCCGTTCTCGTTCTTCATCTGCGCCGAGAAGCGACAGCGATAAGAGCCTCCATCGGATGCGACATCCCATGATACAGCTCGACATCCTCTGCATAGGGTTCCTGGAGCGCGACGACGACGGGAATCTCGTCCAGGCGCATTCCACCTCCACGCTCATCAGGGCCGAAGGGAGGAACATCGTGGTCGACACGAGCACGGAGTACATGTGGCCCGCCGTCAAGACCTCGTTCAGGCAGATCGGGATCTTCCCGGAGGACGTCGACACGATCATTTTGACCCACACGCACAGCGACCACGTCGGGAACCTGAAGAGGTACCCGAAGGCGAAGGTCCTGGTCCACAAGGGCGGGAAGTCGGAGATCCCGGGAGCCAGGATCATCGAGGAGGACGAGTTCCAGGTCTGTCCCGGCGTGAGGATGGTCCACACCCCCGGCCATTGCACCGAGGAGACCAGCGTTTTCGTCGAGGCCGACAGGCGCTACGTCTGCGCCGGGGATGCGATACCTCTGGAAGGGAACCTGAAGGAGCGCAAGGCGCCCACCCTCTGCACGGACCGCAGGCTGGCGCTGGAGAGCATCGACCGCATCAGGGATTTCGCCGATGTGGTGATCCCGGGGCACGATGCGCCGTTCATGGTGCGCCGATCGCAGTTCGATCGAGTGGGGCGCCACGTCGGGATCGTGGTTGGCCAGGGATTCGACGCAGTTCGGGTCGAGGCTCTGTTCGCGGATCCATCTCAGCGATGCCATCTGCCTCTCGGGATCCATGGAGATCCCGGGACGGATCATCTCCTTCCATGATCTGGTGGCATATCCCCCGTCGGCGAACAGGAGCACGAACCTCTCCCCGTTCGCGATCCTCAACGCTATCTGACCGTCCGAATGGCCCGGGATGCTTACCATCTGCACGGTGCCGTCCCCGAACAGGTCCTTGGACCTTCCGAACGGACCGATCCCGGTCTCGTCGAAGGAGAACGTCTCCATATCGACGCCCTCCCACATGGACGAAGCGTACCGCACCCTGTGCTTCTTCGCACACCTGACTTCGTCCTCGGAGACGAGGATGCGCTTCGCATCCCTCACGAGCTTCAGACCGCTGGCGTGGTCCACGTCCAGATGGGAGAGTATGACGCAGTCCAGGTCTTCGGGGGAGATCCCCCTGCGGGCCAGCTGCTCGTCCACCGCCTCCCCTTCGGGGAGGATCCCCTGGTTGACCATGTAGAGCGTTCTGGACATGTGGCGGATCTGGGCGCGTCTGTCGTACGTCCCTCCGGGACTGATCTCGCGATGCCATCCGCAGTCGAACAGCAGCATCCCCTCCGGATGCCTGATGAGGTACGACGACACGGGGAGCCAGATTCTGTCCTCCTTCCTGGTGGTGAGGCCGGACGCTCTGAGGATGCCGCAATCGTCGCCGCCGAACGGCAGGTACGGGGACACGCACACGCTCCCGCAGTGCATCACATCGATCCCGATGCTTCCTCCGGTCATGCTTTCGGAATAGGTGGTATGATAATTATACCAGGTAGTTTATTTGAACGAACATGGTTCGCTCGGACGAACCGTCCCATTCCGATTGGGACGGATTCAGGGATACGATCGGGAGGCTCAGCTTCCTCTCCGGGAAATGGACGACGCCGATCCTCTATGTCATGCTCTCGAAGGGCGGCGAACTCAGGTTCGGGGAGATCAAGGCCGCCATTCCGGGAATCACCTCGGCCATGCTGTCGGCGAGGCTCAAGGAGCTGGAGGGCACGGGTCTCGTCATCCGCACCCAGTATCCGGAGATCCCGGTGAGGGTCGGGTATGCCCTGACGCCCGCCGGACAGGCGCTGAAGCCCATAATGGACGACATCCTGGAGTGGATGGACAGGTTCGGATTCGAGGGGACCGACCTGGTGAAATGCCGTCGCGGATGCTCCAGCCCGGATGGCAATGTTTAAGGATGGGTCGGGCTAACCGAATAGAAGTCATCCCGGGGCGAGTTCTCGGTAGATGGCGGGTCCGTGGTATCATGATCCAGAGAGAGATGCCTGACACGATTGTCTACATGTGCCCCGAGTGCGACGACGAGACGGAACACCAGATCCTCAAAGGCAGGATGGGGAAGGCCACCATCGAGGGGACGTTCAGATGCAACGAATGCGGGAAGGTCACGTCCGAGACCATCAGGATCCCCGAGCTCCTCGAGGTCCCCGTGGTCTACAGCGACGGCGACGTATCCGAGCAGACGCGCACCACCCTCGAGAGCAACGACATCGTCGAACTGGACGACGAGTTCGAGCTCGACGACGGCAGGAAGGTCTGCGTCACCTACATCGAGGTGGCCGACGGCCGCAGGGTCAAGAAGTCCCTGGCGCCGAAGATCAAGAAGCTGTGGGTCAAGAGGTTCGACGTCCTCAGCCTGAAGGTGTCCGTGAACGATGTCGGCAGGACCTATCCTCTGAGGATCGACGCCGAGCCGGACGACGAGTTCGTCGTGGGTTCGATGCTCAGGTTCGAGGATTTCGACTGCCTCATCCACGCCATCAAGACCAAGGGGAACCTGGTGAAGCACGGTTCCGCCGAGGCCAGGGATATCGTCAGGATCTACGGCAAGATCCGCAAGAAGACCTACGACGTCCTCGACCTGGACGACGAGTTCGACGAGTCGGACTACGTCCTGGACGATGACGACGAGGAATACATCGACGAGTGATCTCACTCCTCGTTCTCGAGGATGAAATCCAGCACGTCGGCGATGTTGTCGCTCTCCACGGTGTGGGTGGCGGCATCGGACGTGTACGGGTCGGTGGGGTTGAACGCGATCGACATGCCGGAGTTCTCGAACATCGGGATGTCCGTGAACGAGTTGCCGATGGATACGGTGCGTTCGGCCGTGGTGCCGTACTTCTCGGTGAACTGACGGACGTTGATGCCCTTGTCCCTGAGGTCCAGGTTGGTTCTTCCTTCGCCGGTCAGGCGGCCCTGCTCGTCGGCGCACAGGCTGCTTCTCGGTGAACTGACGGACGTTGATGCCCTTGTCCCTGAGGTCCAGGTTGGTCCTCCCTTCGCCGGTCAGGCGCCCCTGCTCGTCGGCGCACAGGCTGTCCGCGATGTAATCGTCGAACCCGAACTCGTCCGCCAGCATCTTCGCGGCCAGGTCGATCCCCCCGCTCACTATGACGCAGCGGATGCCGTTGTCCTTCAGGCAGGCGACGGTCTCCTGTATCCCTCCGATCAGAGGGATGGTCTGGAAGGTCTTCGCGATGTCCGAGATGGTCACCCCGGGCTTCTTGGCCATCCAGAGCCCGATGTCCCTGCGCATGAACTCGGGCTCGTCGATCTCGCCGTTCACGAACGCCCTGTAAGCGGGTTCGTTGTCGACCTCGAAGCAATCGTGGACCCAGCGCCAGGAGCTGCGGACAGTCGTCAGGGTTCCGTCCATGTCGAAGCATACCAGGTCGTATTTGCGCATGGTTCGGGGAATCGGGTGCGGGTATTTGATGGCGTGTCTCGTCTCCTTCCCGCCTTCACCGATGCTATCACGAAGAAGATCAGGGTGATCCCGAGCACGTACAGGACCATCGTCATCGCGGAGAACCCGAATCCTCCGAGGGACAGGTCGAACCCCATGTCGATGCGGAACTGCGAGAACTCCTCCGCGGGGAGGGAACCCATCGCCCGATCCAGCGCATCCGAAGCCAATCCGTTCCTGAACAGCGCCGCCATGTGGCTGGCCGGCACGAGCGTGCCGATGGTCTGCATCACCGAGGGCATGGTCCCCATGGGCATGTAGATCCCGGCGAGGAAACCCATCAGGACGCTCACCACGGTGAACAGCCCCGAGAACGCCCCGGAGCTCCTTAGGAACGATGTGATCGCGTACATGATGATCGATGCGGACAGCGCCGAAGGGATCAGCAGGACCAGGGATGTCGCGACGCCTCCGAGCGACAGGGGGCATCCCGTCGCGGCCAGGTAGATCAGGCAGAGCACGAACGTCAGGAATCCCATGATCAGACCGACCGCGAAGGTGCTCAGCACGTAACCCGCGGCGATCCTGGAAGGGGTCATGGGGGACACGAGGATGTCCCTGTCCCGCTTCCTGACCTTGTCGTCCATCATCGTCTGCAGCGCTCCGGCGCAGGTCGTGACCGGGACTATCCCCAGTATGCCGGAGAGCACCCATGCGTCCACGAGGTTGCCCATGCCGGGCATGTCAGGGTAGGACGAGATGAGCATGTCCCTCAGGAAGAGGAGGTAGATCATCACGACCACCAGCACGCCCATGAGCGAGAAGAACACGCTCTGTCTGTCCCTGAAGTAGATCAGGGTGCAGCGTTTGGCGAGCGCCAGGGACGGATCCATCATTCACCGCCTCCCGTTATCGATACGAACGCGTCGTCCAGGGTGCCGGTGCGGACCTCCAATGAAGTTATCTGATCCCCGAGGGCCGAGATGATCGGCACGGCGTCGGAGGTCGAGCGGAGCGGGATAGTTATGATGCCCTTCTCCTCGGAGTATGATATCTCCATCCCTTCCAGGATATCCTTGGATGCCTCCGGATCCCGGGGGACGAAGACCATCCTGTCGGAGCTGAACCTCTCCTTGATCTCGCGCGGGGTCCCGTGGGCCACGATGTTGCCGTGGTCGATGACCACCACATCGTCGGCGTCCGATGCTTCCTCCATGTAGTGGGTGGTGAGGAAGACGGTGATGCCGCGCTCCCTGTTGAGCCTCGAGATCGAATCCCAGATGACCTTGCGGGTGTGCGGGTCCAGACCGGATGTGGGTTCGTCGAGGATCAGGATCCTGGGGTCGTGGACCAGTGCGCGTGCGATGTCCGCCCTGCGCCTCTGTCCTCCCGACAGGGTGCCGTACCTCCTGTCGGCGAACTCGCCGCAGTCCGCGTCGGCGATGGAGCGTTCGACCGCCCCGTCGAGGTCCTCCAGACCGTACATGGATCCCCTGACCGTCAGGTTCTCCCTCACGGTCAGCAGCTCGTCGAGCATCGGATCCTGGAAGACCACGCCGATCTCCTTCCTGACCTCCGGGTCGGAGACGTCCTTCCCGAAGACCTCGATGCTCCCCGAATCGATACGGAGCAGAGAGCAGATGGCCGAGATGGTGGTGGATTTGCCGGCGCCGTTGGGGCCGAGGAATGCGAAGAAGGAGCCTTCGGGCACTTCGAAGGAGATGCCCTTGACCGCCTGCACCCCGTCGTAGGATTTCGCGAGGTCGCGGACGGATACGGCTTGCATGGAGGTGCACCGGCGCGACGGTAGATAACAGTTCACGACATGAGATGCTCCACGGGCGGACGGAGTCACCTAACATGATAAGGCAGAATGTCACAAAGAGACGAGCGCCAGGATTGCACCGTCCTAAAGTCATTCCTGGCGCTCCTTGCCTCGAAGATCGCGGTCGAATCCATCATCCGGCCGCTCTTCGAGCTGTGAGGAAAACCACTTCCGGCCCGCAAGAACCGGTCATCGTCTTCATGGAATGCATTGCTTTTATGCTATATCATCCTTG